>NZIN01000056.1 GCA_002689905.1 Rickettsiales bacterium | reverse complement strand
TTTTAATATATATTCACTTATTAATATAAATTAATTAGGGCGGTTCACACATTTTGGGTTGACAAACTTCTTAATATAGTCAATACTTATACATATATGAGCGAACTAACACGAAATATAAATGCTTTGCTAGATGAAATAAATGATATTAAATCAAATAAATCTATAACTGACGACTCTGTTGAAAATATAATAACTGATCTTAATAAAATAACTAATAATGGTTTAAATGTGAATGATATATTTACTAATAACTATTATGTTAATGATATGGGCGAGGATAGACGATGTGCGAGTGGCAAAATCTATGGAGTTAAATATACAAGCTAAATTGCAAACGATATAATGACAAATAAACACAATGCCCCGAAATCATCTGAATATAAGCTAGACATAATAGACAAAACAATTAATGAAACTATATTAACTTATAAAAATAAAAATATAAATGATTTGATTAAAATTATGAATGATTTTCCTCTTAATAAGTATAGTAGAAAGTTAGTAGGAGATGAGATATATCTTTGGGAAGCATAACAACTAATTAATATATATTAAATGTCGATAAAACTGCAAAAAATCGACACATTAAAAAAAAGTGTTGACAGGATCGACACATTGCCTCATACTTATATACATGAATTACGCACAAGAACAAATGGAATACCTTGAGTGGAAAGCTCAAGCTGAACAAGAAAAGAACACACACCCATGCGATCTCGCAGAGGGAGTATATATGCTCGTAGACGATTCGAGTCCTAGTGAACCGCCTTTTTACTTTCGCACACTACAAGGTGCAGTTGATTGGGCAGAAACAGACAACAACTTTCGACTAAGCCAATACAAGGGCGAAGAAACATGGTCTGTATATAGAGTCGGAGGAAAAGTCTTGTAAAAGAGGCTTGACACATCGACAATCATTTGCCATACTTAAACCATGACACAAATACAAAGCACATACGGAACACTTCGCAAGCGATCTGATCTTGCAAACGAAGTATCTAACTTAACTATGCACATCAGCGGAAATTCCTCTGAGCTTGTACAACATCTTGGTTTCCTTGGGGACAAGATTGAGGATCAAGCAAATGCAACTAGAGATTATCTCGATGATATAAGATCATCAATAGATAAGAATACAGAAGCATTAAACTTAATTGCACAGATATTAAGAAACAAGTAATAAATTTATTAAAACTAATTAAAATATAATTATGAGTATAGCAAAAAACGCACGATCATCAGATATAATGAACAAAATTAAAAGTGGGCATTATATAAACAATAATAAATTTGCGGGATATGGTTCTATTGCAGAAGATAGTATATATTATCATACTATGTTGGCAGAACAAGCAGATGCCAAACGCAGAATGTTATCCGCACAATCACTTGGCAAAGGAGTTCGGGCATGATTGATTCGAATATTGAATGGGATATTGGAGATGCTCCTTCTACTGCATCCCCTAAGCTTCAAGTTTGTGATCGGGCTTTTGACGAACAATCAGTTGATATATGTATAAAGATTAGAGAGATGCTTGAAGCAGAATTTGATCTTAATATAAAGGATCATGGTTTATGGAGAATACAATGCTTAATATATGATGAATTAAAAGAAAAAGCAGAAATTCAAAAAAAAAGATTGACAACTGCATAAATATATAGTATAATTATTACATAATAAAAATTGAGAACCAAACTCAAATAAATAAAATAAATTGATCTTTAACATTTTAATTTCCTTATTCACGACCTTTATATATAATATATAATTCTCGGATTTAAGGAAAATCTTTTGGAAGGGCTTATAATCCTTCCTGTGGGTGACTGAGTAAGCCTGTGATGAGCGGGCTAAGGTATGCAAATTCTCTGTGGCGGAGCGATAGAGTCCAATCGGATGAGTCGATGACGAATGCCAAGTCTAATTTGTAGTATGAAGTAGGTACTCAATGAACTGATGTTCATCCCGAAAAGTCGGAGGTATACAGTAATCCTCCCCCACATCTATTTTTATTTCGTTAACTGTTTTATTACATCTTTGTATAATTATACACTTCGAAATATTTTTTCTATAAGCAAATATGCGGAGGTAGTGTGTTGCCTCTAGTCACTATCATCGCTTCTTGGGTAACTCAATAAAAGCCCAAGACAGAACCCTACCCCATTCGGGGGTAGGGTTTTTTTGTTGTTGACACGAATCCATTATGCCTCTAGTATAGATAGCATGAACACATTAGTACAAATCATGGCAAACATGGGTTATATAACCGATTGCCAACTTAAAGAACTCGTAGATTACTTTCCGCACACGAAGGTAGTCATACAATGGGGTAGAATGAAGCGTGAGCGTCTTCCTGCATGGGAAGCAATCGAACGCATGGAAAAGGTCGAGGCAGAGGATACAGACTATGTAAGGTCTGTTTTCTTATGGTCACAAGACATGAACAAGTTGCGTGAAGTATTTCATGTGGCCAACTAATTATTATATATTATGAAGTATCAAGCACAACACACTGCAGTAGAACACGGCTTATTAGATATATCTGATTTAGTAGCAGAGAACATACATAGATTAGAATATAATCAACAACAAGATATTAAAAGTAGAGTAGAACTAATTAGATTATTATTAAAAAGAAATTTACCACTAAAAGCAAAACAACAATTAAAATATTTAGATGTTTATATTGCTGATTGTTTATATGGTGGACAACACATTTATGTTGACACAGACTACAAATTCAACTAGTATTATATCATGATAAATCCAGCAAAAGTAACAAATTATAATCGCACACAATCAGAACTACAAGAGTTTTTATTGTTTTGTATTAATGTCGCAGGTAAGAAGTCTGCAGTAGAGTCTCCGAAGCTAGAAGTATTTCTAGAGCGAGTTCGCAACATTACAGGTGAAGATGCTCCATTTGATGGCATGAAAAAGCTTGGCACTCCTCGTCTCGTGGAGATTATGCATTGGGCCGCGATCAGTCCATACAAGCAACGGCACAATAGCTACTGTGATGTTCTTCAGCTTGGAGACCTGCGTGCAGTAACATTAACACGCCTTCTTCAGGTTCGCGGCATTGGGCTTAAAACTGCAAGATTCTTTCTTTCTCACAGTCGTGAGGATTTTGACGAGCCGATGCTCGACACTCACATACTTCGTTTCCTTAGGGATCAGGGTTACAGGGACGCACCCAAGAGTACTCCACAAAATGTAGGAATCTACAACTACTACGCCAATGTATTCAAAATGTTTGCTCGCACGCTTGGTAAGTCAGTAACTGATCTTGATCTTGAGATATGGAAACAGTATTCAAAAACAGCATAGCATAAATTGGAACTAATTACATTAATTATAGTAGGAATAATAGCGGGCGTTAAACTAGCAATAGAAGAATGGTAAAAGGCAAATAAGCCAAATATAAATATTGTGAATTATATAATTATAAATAATAAATACTCAAATATTGTACTAATGAATTTATTTTAACTTGAGGCGGCGACCAAGGTTATTGACTATCAACGACTTACGGAATTTGGGGCCCCCTGCCGCCTGTGCCAGAAGTCATTGATTAGCATAGATTTATGTAACAAAAAAAAGTGTTGACAACAAGAGGTTTTCTGTCATAATGATATATAGTTCTTTTGATATTTTATGGGGTGATAGGTTGATCGCTGAGTATTCGGAGTTTGACCTAATCCCCTCCATTTGTGTCCCGTTAGCTTAGTCGGCCTAAAGCACCACTTCCACGAGCAGAATACTAGTTACGACTGCGAGCGATTGATCATCGTAGAGGAAGCTTCTATGATTCAGGAGACGGAGGTTCGAATCCTCCACGGGACTGCTCTTTTTGTAGATGCGAAAGCATTGAACAACGAGGCGTCAGCACACGCCTACAACCCGCAAGGGAGAGAAAAAGAGGTACAAACCACAATTAACCCTTGACATATATTTACCATTACTATACTATTATAACTATGACAACGAAAACACAACTCCTAAAGGAAATTCAAGAGAATCTTCCTATTCTATCACCACCGGAACTTATTAAAATCTTTGAGATGATTTTTGGACAAGGCGAAGAAAATCTCGATTCAGTAGATTGGAAAAATTAATCATGACGCAAGCAGAATTAGTTATAAACATCGTTAGAGGCAATCTTGCTTGGGCAGACCCAATGTCTACAGTTTGCCTTGATCAACATGAACGCAATCCCGAAAAGTTTCCAATTGGAAGCACATTTCAATCATTCGATGAAGTTTTAGATGATATCATTTCAGACTTGACAATATATCGAGATGAGTGTAGAATAGAGTCTTCTTTTCAATCAGCACAACTATAACACACAAAAATTATGCAAGTATACGACACACCCGAAGCAATTGATATGTTCAGATTAACCGCTCTCAAAGGAGCTTTAAAGATGGAGGTTCTTGGTATGACTCGAAGAGGTCAATCAGCATATTCAATCGTCAAAAGCGAGTTAGGACTCAAAGGAAACAAAAAGTCTGTACTCACACAACTAGAACAAATCATCGAGGAAGCAAAAAATGGGTAAACGAAACAGAGAACGAGGAATTCCAAGTCAAGAGCAACATGCAGACATATACAAGAAAGCTAAGAAATCATCTCACACAGGAAACAAACCTTTGGTTCAGTCTCTTCACGATTCAAACAGAATGGTTACGCAGAAAATGCGTACTGCACAAGAACGAAATCGAGGCTTGACATCTTAACCCATATTTGAGATAATTATATCATGTTAGATTATATTGAAGCAAACTGCGAATTACCTTCGCTTGACGATAAAGCCTCCTACGACCAAGATTCGGGAATGTGGGAATTGTATTTTGAGGAGCTATTACCCTCTTGGTACAATCGAAGCGAGGGTGAACATCCTGACCTTATTACTTTACATTTCGAGAGCGAACAAGAAGCTCAAGAAATCCTTAACCAACAAACAAAAATCCTAAACAAAAGGAATCAAGAAAATGAAGTTCATTCAGAAAATCAAGAACCTGTTCTCTCCTAAGTACCAAGTAGTATATACTACTGAAGACGGAAGAACAGAAAGTTATACCATCAACAAACCTCAACATAATTACGAGTTTGGCAACAACACGGAAGGTCGTGAAGTTGTTGGTTTTCGTGCATTCTGTCACAACAGAAGGGGAATTCGTTCCTTTAGATACGATAGAGTAAAAGCTCTAGCTAAAGTATAGCATGAATATCGAGGCGTTAAAGAAAAGTATTCGTGAGCTTGGCTACGAGCTAATGTTAGCTGAGTCATCGAACGCATATTGCGAAGACTTTATAGCCAAAAGAAAGTTGCACGATTCTCTACTCGATAAATTATACAGAATAGAAAAACGGGTTTTCTAAAATCTTTTTAAACATAAAGGCTTGTCCCTCAGCAGCTTAGGGGGCAAGCCGCCCCTGCCGGCTGTGCCAGAAGTCTTTGATTATTAGAGACTTACACACTAAAAAAAATGTAATTATTAGTCATTTTATGCTTGCAAGTAACCAAGAACCTGTCATACTTATATGTATGAGAATTGAGAAAGACTTCACTAATGACGATAACGAAGGCATTTTTGCTTCAGACATTAGCTCTGAAAAAGCTATGGATGCAGTAACTGATGTATTGGGCGAGATGTTTATAGCTCCCGCACTTGCAAACGGAGAGCTTGGCGAAGAAGAGCAAGAGGTTCTTGTTCATATCAAGTTCGCTCTTAACATTATTGCCAAGAAAGCACAAGCTTGGGAGGACTATCAGTATGGTCTCCACAAAAACAAGAATTCGCAAAATTAATGCTTGACTTTTTATATATATTCACTTATACTTATATCATAACAATCGAAAATCCTAAACTTAAAAAATTATGTTAGAAAACACGCAATCAATCCCTCGCCTCAATCTTAGAATTTGTGGCTCAAAATCAAATGTCGTGGAAATGGATTCTGTTCGCAGAGTTCCAACTCCACAATCAACCAATCGGTGGAAACCTGTTCCTCACGCAAGCGTTGTAGATGTTACTCGCAACACTCTTGAAGAAAAAGGTTTTGAGATCGTAAACGAATGCCACAACCTAACCAAAGCAGGAGAACACTACTTCGGCATGTTTCAAGTTCATCACGCAGAAATTGCCGACAACGGCAAAGAGCGTGGTTGTGTAGTTGGAATGCGTAACTCGCATGACAAACTTTTCGCAGCAGGTTTATGTGCAGGTGATGCACCATTCATTTGCGATAACCTTGTTTTTCATAACGATGTCGTGTTTACTCGTAAGCATGTTGGCGAAGTTCGCAAGGAGCTTCTTGATCGTGTGCAAAAAATCACTGAGCATCTTATTCCAATGTGGACGCATCAAAACAAAAGAGTTGACGCATACAAAGAAATTGCCGTGAATGATCGTGAAGCACAACATCTTATTTTCGATGTGTACGAAGCAGGAATCAAGACCAACCTTATTGGAAAGTCCACTCTTGCCCAAGCATGGGAGCAATGGAAAGATTCTGATCACAAAGTTTTTCAAGATCGCAATCTCAATTCATTGTACAATGCTTTCACGGAAGTCAGCAAAGGACGCAATGTAATGCACTTGCCCAAACGCTCTGAAATCTTTCACAATGCTTTCGATCCTGTCGCAGGTGTCGAGCAAGTCGAGCTTGTAGCTTAATTTTAATCATCAACCAAAGGAACCATATATCATGAAATGTCGTAATCTTAACGAAGTCTTAGACGCACGCAAAGGTCGGTTTGTTTCCGTTCTTCTTAAGAATGGTCTCAAAAGAGAACTTTACTCCGCTAAAGTTCATGACTACAATTCTAATGTTATCCGCTTTAAGGATACCAATGGAGGCGAGCGTCGTGTTAATCGTGCAAGGGTCATTCGTGCCAAAGTTGCTTCTCGCTTTTTCAAGCGTGCAAGTGCCTAAGCTGAATAGGCTTTAGCCAAAACTCCAAATAGCCCTTGGGAAACCAAGGGCTTTTTTATTGCACAAATCAATTGTACTGTAAACCCTTAATCGTCAAGGACTTAGGGGTCAGGCCGGCCGGGCAGTTTATTCCGTAAGTCTTTGATTTTCATATGTTTACGCTATAAAAAAAAGTGTTGACATACCAACTCCATATGTTATTATATAGATATGATTAGAACAAAAACAGACTCTCGTTACGACATCGACTATGATCGAAGGGTGTTCGTATATAAAAACCTTCACAAGAATTGCTGGAGTATTCGCCAGGATGGACTGGTTAAAGCTCATTCGGATGGATCTCCAATTTGTATATATTCAGGAGTAATGAAAGTCAATCAAAAAGGTCGTGAGCGTGTGATTCGAGAAAAGAGTAAGAATGTTCATGCCGGAATTTCAGGTTTTCTTCGCTTTCCTATGATGGAGGTATGGCACGGATGGGTTGACATGATTGAGATTACATATAATCCATACAAGTATACTTCTTTTGTAGATGTCGAAAACAAAAAGCCAAGGTGGCTCAGTAGTTTTTGTAAGCTTTACCAAGACAAAGTTCTAGTCGAGCGTTATTAATGCTTGACAGATTAATTTATTTCCATTAGTATAGTATCATGATTAAAACAACACTTCTCACATCAGGTAATCAAAAAATTCTCAAAGGCGAGAAAATGGGTTACATCACGAAAGGCATTCATCTTGCTCCAGCCAATCTTGCGGGCTACGAAGTCTGCCAATGGCGTTCCAAAGGATGCACGGCATCTTGCCTCAACACAGCAGGTCGTGGTCAAATGAATAGCGTTCAACAATCACGCATTGCGAAGACAAAGTTGTTCTTTGAGCGTAAAACTGAGTTTATGACTAAGCTATGCAAAGAGATTACAAGCACTTACCGCTCGGCTCTCAAGAAAGAAATGCAAGCTGTTTTCCGTCTCAATCTTACTAGTGACATTGCATGGGAAGATGTTCTCTTGTACAAGAGTGCAAACATTTTCAAACACTTCAATGGTGTGCAATTTTATGACTATACAAAGTCATTCAAGAGAATGTGTTCTTTTCTTGACAAGCCATTCGTCAAAGGCGAAGCAAAGTTTCCTTCCAATTATCATTTAACCTTTTCTCGTAGTGAACACAACGACAAGAAGTGCGAGATGGTTCTTGCTATGGGTGGCAATGTTGCGGTAGTATTTCGCAATCAGTTGCCCAAAACTTGGAAAGGTTACGAAGTTGTCAATGGTGATGATACTGACTTGCGTTTTCTTGACAAGCGTGGCGTTGTTGTTGGGCTTATCGAAAAAGGCATGGCAAAGAAGGATGCGACAGGTTTTGTGCAAGAAGGTATTGACTCTTAATCTCAACCTGATATAATTAAGTTATGAAAAAGACAAAATTTATCTTAACATTATCTAACGATAAAGTGCCTGTGATTGCTGAAGTAGAAGCAAGAAGAGTATTAGAAAACGACGAAAAGGTATTAGGTCGAGCTTGCGTTATGGCAAATGTCAAAGCAAAAAACTTTATTGACATAACAAAAAAAGCTAACTATACAGAAGGAAAGTTATATGCTCATGCCGACTATGTCTAATTATATAATCACAAAAGATAAATAGCCAAATAGAATAGCTAAATAGCCAAATAGAATAATTTTTAATCATACGTAAGTCCTTGATTTTCAAGGGCTTGCGGCCCCCCTTGTCTGTTCTGTAAGTGCGTTATTATCAAGGGTTTGTGAAACAGATTGCCCCTGCCGGCTGTGCCGGAAGTCGTTGATTATGTGCTACTTAGAACACAAGTGATTCTGTGTTTTGATTAGGCACGGCAAACCAGTCGGATGGGTGAATTTTATGACCATTTAAGACAGGCTCAAAGTTGACCTGATGTACTCCGGCATTGACTATTCCGTTTACTCGCTCGCGAGTGGTTGGAGTATTCCAGCCAGCAAGTGACCATATCACAAAACCGCTTGCGTCTCGCTTTACAATGGCGTTGCCATGTAGCCAAACGGTGTTGCCGTCGGTGTGAGTATTGCCAACGGTTTTCGCTTGGCGGTTTTCAAATGCTTTTTTTATTTGTTGTGTTACTTTTCTCATTATAATGATGGATTGATTAATTCTTTTGTGATGCTAGTTAATGCTACAACCACTAAAATGCTTATGATTTCCATATTATTGGTCGTATTGGTCGTGGAATCCGTAGTCATAGTCTTGTTGCTCTGTAAACTTTTGAGCAAGCTCTCTGTCGGCAAGATCGTCAAGCTCGATTTGAGCATTGATGACGATTTGCTGAGACTCAACGCAACCTTTTTCGGCAAGCTCGTTGTGTTCGTGAATGATTTTAGTGAGTTCTTTTTTTCGTTCTTTCATGATTCTATTATGGCAGATTTTAGTATTGAGTCAAGGTTTTTTTACGAATTCGTTAAATTCTTTTCTGAGCGTTTGGATTTGTCCAAGCGATTCGAGAATAGTTTCTGCTTGCGTAAAGCTCGGAGTCCATTCGCTTACTTTTTCAGAGCAAGAAGCGAGAAAGCGGAGGTTGCCTTCTATCTTAGACATTTTAATTGCGAGATCTAACTCAGGGAAGTTTGCTTTTTGATTTTCTATCATAATTATATAATTCTAGTTTAAAAATTGATTTAGGTCAAGCTATTTCTTTGCATTGCAACTTTATTTTGCAAATCCCATTCGGCAAGCCAATTTTGATTTTGTTTTAGCAAATCTTTAGAGATCGCAACAATTGCCGGATTGCTCTCGTTTCTGATAACTTCTTGATGAAAGAAGATATCGGCTTTAACTTTTTTGATGAGTTGAATTCCTTTATCCATAACTATATATTAACAGATTGATTTTTTGTGTCAAGCTTTTTATCGCTCGCCCCAAACACCGGCATTTCGCTCCATTGACTTAAAGCCAACACGCTCCTCAAACTCAATCATTTCGGCATCATGCAAATGGCGTTTCCAATCTTTCAGATCTTTCTCAAGTTGAGCGATCTCTTGCGAGTCGGTAGCGTGACGGAGATTTCTTTGAACCTCTTCAATTCGGAATTTTATTTGTAATGATGACATAATTTTTAGTGTTAGTATTTAATTTATCTTATACATACAATGTAACACACAAAGGGTTAAATTGCAAGCTTTTTCTCACTTACCTTTCAACTATCTTTTTGCACAATTCTATTACGATTTTCTTGCGAAGTTGGCACGAAATCTGTATCAATTTTGTTGTAAGTTGCTTATTATTAGGGACTTCCGGCACAGCCGGCAGGGGCGCTCCGTGCCCTAAGCCTTTGTATATCAGTGCTTTATGACAAGAAAAGATCTGAAAACATTATGTAGAATACGCCAATCCAAGGCAAGAATAGTACAATGTCCCAAGTCATGACCTGATGAGCCTTATTGCTCGCTCTAATTGTACAACTCTGTTGTCAATGTCAACCTGAACGGATCGAATTGCTTCGGCTTCTTTTGCGTTTCCCATCCTGAGGGCATGAATTCTTTGCATTGTTAATTTTTGCAAGGTTTCGGTGAGGTTATCAATTTGTTCTTTTATTATTTTCATTTTGCGTTCTGATTTACTATTATGATAAAAGGTGTGCGAGTATTAGCTTGTTCTTGAGCTTGCAACTCTTTTGCTTTTTCCATTGCCAAAGCAAGAGATTTTTCAGTTTCGACAACTTTGCCGAAGATGCGAACATTTAACCATTCGCTGAGGTTTTGGTTTTTTTCTATGTTAATCAATTTCATATTATGTATTATGCTTTAAAAAGTTTTAAGAGTCAAGCTTTTTTAGTAAAGATATTGCTCGGTTGAGTCGATGAAGGAGTGAAGGATTGCTACTGACATAACTTCCCAAGGGTTATTATCCCAATCGGCTCGCCCGAAAGCCCAAGCATGATTTAGCTCTTGGTCAAGGTCAGCACTTACTCGCATCTTGTAAGTCCGTTGTTCGGATGGGTTACTTTTGAGCCTATCAACAACTTGGATAGTGACATTTTGAAACTCGACTCTGCGAGTGGGAACATTTCTATTTGAAGTATTTAACATTTTACTATACTAATGAATTTATTTTAACAAGTCAAGCTTTATTTTAATTATTTTCACTCCCATTCGGAATGATGACCGAAGTCAAAATCCTCGCCCTCGTTTTGGAAGTCGAGGAGAGTGAGCTTGTCCTCGAGTTCGCCGATTCCGTTGCGAAGAGCAACTTTGTCAGCCTCGCTGAGATCAGCGGACTCGGCAAGGTGGGCGTGAAGGTGGGAGATGTTTGCTTCAATTTCGGATTTTGTCATAATTTTTTTATTATTGAAAGACAACATTAAAACGGAATTGATTGAGACCTTCATCTCGCATGATTCTATTGAGATGAGACTCGCTTGAAGCAGTGCGAACTCTTGGGCGTTCGTTGCCTTCTGCATCGACTCCTTGGTCGAAGATTTTGACAGCCCAATGGGTTGACCACTTTTTTATTCTTACTTGTATTGTTTTATTATTTTTAATCATATCTTAATCT
>NZIN01000055.1 GCA_002689905.1 Rickettsiales bacterium | reverse complement strand
TTCAAAATTAATATTAGAAAATATCTTTTCTGAAGGATAAAAGGTAATTTTTGTTCCATTTTTAATTTTTGATTTTCCTTTTTTCTTTAAAGGCTCTGTTGTATTTCCTTCTGAAAAGTGAATTTCATAAACATCTCCCTCCCTAAAAATTTCTAAAATTAGTTTATTTGATAAAGCATTAACTACTGAAACTCCAACTCCATGAAGCCCTCCAGAAACTTTATAAGAATTATCATCAAACTTTCCTCCTGCATGTAGCTTTGTCATAATCACTTCTGCAGCGGATGCGCCTTCTTCATGTTTGTCGATAGGAATTCCTCTTCCATTATCCTGCACAGTCACTGATCCGTCTTTATTTATTGAAACTATAATCTCGTCACAATGTCCTGCTAGAGCTTCATCAATAGAGTTGTCTACAACCTCAAAAACCATATGATGTAATCCACTCCCATCATCAGTATCACCAATATACATTCCAGGCCTTTTTCTTACAGCCTCCAATCCTTTAAGAACTTTGATTGAATCTGCATTATAAGCTTTGTTAGACTGATTTTTTTTACTAGCCATTTTGAAATCCATTTTTTGTTAGGTGATGATAACAAAAATTTCTCTTATTTTGAAAAAAATTTTCATTTTCTGTTGCTGTTATCCAAATTTGAGAATCTAGTTCAATTAATTTTTCTAATAGACTAGATTTTTTTGCAAAATCTAGATGTGTAAAAACTTCATCAAGTAAAATTATTGGCGATTTTTTTTTATACTCTAGATATGCAGTTGAGGCTGCTAATATCAGTGAAATTAGTAATGATTTTTGTTCTCCTGAAGAACACATTTCTGCAGAGAGATTTTTATTTATATTTTTTATTACTAGGTCAGTTTTATGACAACCTACTCTGCTACCTCCCAGTAATCTATCAATTTCTCTACTATTCAAATATTCATCTCTTAAATTTTCTTCAACATCTATGGCAGGACTTTTTACTAATCTATTTTCTATAGAATCAGTAAAGGATATTTCTAATTTAGGAAATATTTCAACTGAGTTAGTTAAGTGGCAAGCTAACCTATCTAGTGTTTCAAGCCTAGAAGAGCTTACTGCTACAGATAGACTGGATAATTGTTTTTCTAATGCATCCATCCAATGCACATCTTCTGATCTATCCTTCAAAAGTTTAGTCCTCTGTTTTAGATGCTTTTCATATTGATTTAATCTACTAGAATGTTCTCCATCAAAAATGGTTACAATCTTATCTATAAAGACCCTTCTCGAAGAAGCAGAACCAGTAAAAATTTTCTCAGTATAAGGAGCTATCCACAACATTGGAATATTTTTTCGTGTGTGTGTAGCTGAGGTTTCCTTATTATTTATTAAAACTTTTCTAACCCTATTAATTCTGTTATATGACGTTTGATATTCTAATATAAAATTATTTTTTATATTTAAATCTAAATCTACTGAAAAATTATCTTTATCTTTATTAATCATATCATAAAACTTAGCATTTCTAATTCCTTTTCCATAAGAAAATATTGATATAGCTTCTAAAATACTAGTTTTTCCTACACCATTGGCTCCAACTATTAACACTGATGCTTTACCAGGTCTTAACTGTATATCTTGATGACTTCTAAAGTCTCTTACTCTAAGATTATCAATATGATTATAATCTTCTTTTACAGTCTCATTTAACATTAGTTAAAATCTCATCTATATATGCATTGGCATTAATAAATATAGGGCTTGTTTGTCATCATCATCAAATATCAATGTAGGCGAAAGTTTATCTGAAAGTAAAAACTTTATTTGAGCCCCACTTATCTGTTTTGCTATATCTAGTAAGTATCTAGAATTAAAACCTATTTCTAAATCATCTCCAGTGTAATGAACATTAATATGTTCCTTAGCACTCCCTTGATCTGGGTTTTCAGCACTTATAGTTAATGATTTATTTTTAAGTTCGAATTTAATTGCTCTAGTTCTATCAGAAGAAAGTGTAGATACTCTATCAACTGCATCAATAAACTCTTTGTTATCTATAATAAGTTCTTTTTTATTGTTATTAGGTATTACTTTTTCATAATCTGGAAAAGCACCATCTAATAATTTAGATGTTAAAGTTATATTATCAATTATGAACCTAATTTTATTTTTTGAGATTTGTATTTTTACAATATTCTGTTTACTGTCTATGATTTTTCTTAATTCTGTAACTGTCTTTCTGGGGATAATAACACCCTGCAAATCATTAGCATTTAAAGGTAGCTCCGTACTTAATCTTGAAAGCCTATGTCCATCTGTAGCAACGACTCTAAACTTTTCATTGCTATCTTCTTTTACTGCATGAATATAAATACCATTCAGATAATATCTTGTTTCTTCGGTTGAAACAGAAAACAGGGTTTTATCTATTAACCTAGATAACCTCTCGGCTTCTATTTCAAAACCATTTGGAAAATCACCAGAATGTATATCTGGATAATCTTTAGGGTTTAAACACATTAATGAAAAAGAAATTTTATCAGTTTTGATATCCAATTTTTTTCCTTCAAAACTCTCTAGTTCTATCCTAGCATTTTCAGGTAACTTTCTGACAATATCGTGAAGAACATGAGCAGGTGTAGTTATAATACCGTCTTGATCAACTTCACATGTAACTTTTTGCACTTCAGCAATCTCCATGTCTGTTGCTGCTAAAGATATAGAATTATCCTTAGCTTCAATTAAAACATTAGCTAATATTGGAATCGTATTTCTCTTTTCTACTACTCCATGTAAATGAGATAAAGCCTGCATTAATTTCTTTTTATCTATAATAGCTTTCATACAAAATACCTATTAATATAATTAGTAGAATACTGAAAATAACATACTACATATTGTATTATAACAAATTATTAATAAAATCCAACAATTACTCTATATTTAAAGCAAAGTTCTTTTTAAAACTTTAATATGTTCTAAAAAAGATATGTCAGTTTCACATAATTTTTCTATCTTTTTTACTGCGTGAATAACTGTAGTATGATCTCTACCTCCAAACAACCTACCTATTTCTGGAAGGGATTTAGGTGTACATGCTTTTGAGAGATACATTGCTACTTGCCTAGGTCTTGCTACTACTCTAGACCTTCGAATTGATACCATATCACTTAATCTTATATTAAAGTATTCTGCTACTTTCTTTTGTATTTCTTCTACTGTTACTCTTTTATTATTTGCTTTGAGTATGTCATGTAAAATTTGTTGAGCCGTTTCCATTGTTAAAGGTCTATTGACTAATTCAACATGAGCACATAACCTTCTAAAGGCACCTTCAAGTTCTCTTACATTTGAAGAAATTTTTCTTGCTAATAGTTCTATGATTTTCTTATCTATATTGATATCTTTGTTTTCCTCTGCCTTTGCCATTAAGATACCTAGTCTTAATTCATAATCTGTTTTATGTATTTCACCCACTACTCCAAAGCTTAACCTTGACCTTAGTCTTTCTTCTACTCCATCTAAATCTGAAGGCGGTCGGTCTCCACTAATGATGATCTGTTTTTTTTGATCTACTAAAGCATTGAAAGTATGAAAAAACTCTTCCTGTGTGCTTCCTTTTCCTGCAATAAACTGTATATCATCAATCATAAGAACGTCTACAGATCTAAATTTATCTTTGAAAGACATAGTATCTTTATATCTCAAAGACTTAACAAATTCATACATAAACTTTTCTGCTGAAAGATAAACAACTTGTCTACTTGGTGTTCTTTCTTGAATATCCCAAGCTACTGCATGCATTAAATGTGTTTTTCCTAAACCAACTCCACCAAAAAGAAACAAAGGATTAAAAAATACTTTATTACTCTCTGCTACTCTTTTTGCAGCAGCAAAAGCAAATTCATTAGATTTTCCAACTACAAAATTACTAAAATTAAATCTTGGGTCTAAAGGTGATGGATTATTTTCTCTAAATTTAGTATTAGAACTTATTTCAGAAAAATCTTGAAAGCTACTACTTATAGATTTTCCAATATTTTTTTCAACTATGATTTTAGTATTTTTAATACCTTTAAAGATCTTCTTACAATATGTATCTATTTTATTACCATAATGTGGTATTACCCAATCACTTAGAAAGGTTGAAGGTAGACATAAATATAAGGTACCGTTATGTAGTTGATTTATACGCAATTGAGAAAGCCAACTTTTAAAAGCTAGTGGGCCTACGTCCTCTGCTAGACTTTTTTGGACCTGGAAAAAAAGTTTTTTAAAAATGATCTCATTTTCTTCATTTAAATTATCTATTTGGAAATCATCCACACTTTTCTCCCACACACAAGCACCTAAACTTGTGAAACTTTAATTTAATTTTTGTCTTATATAGTTAAGATATAGAATAGAAAAAAAGTTTAAAAGATAAATTTTAAATTATTTTTTTTTTATCTGCGCAATGCTTGAATTCAGTCTTTTTTGAATTCTCGAAATTTTGGCTTTTGTGAAAATTTTCTTGTTCTTCGAAGCTTGTAATTTTGGATCAACTTTTTTAAGTAATTCTGTAGCAGATTTCTGGTCTTTTTCAGAGATTAATGATTCGACCTTTTTAATGTAAGTTTTTATTTTATTTCTGTACATTTCTCTAGAAAGAGTCTTCCTAGCGATAACCCTTACTTTTTTCTTAGCTGAACTTGTATTTGCCATATTTTCTCCTAAAGAATAATACCATATACAATTTTTTTAATTTTACAATGATAAAACTTATCATCTATTATTGAAATTTGGTGCTCTTTTTTCAATGAAAGCTTGCATTCCCTCTTTTCTATCATCAAGTTCAAAAGTGGATTGGAATAACCTTCTTTCATTAATCATACCTTCAGATAATGTCGTTTCAAATGACCTTAAAATAGCTTCCTTAGCTAAAATCAAGACTGGCAAAGATTTAGATGCTATAGATCTTGCTAATTTGTATGTTTCTTCATCTATACTCTCTAAAGTCACTACTCTTGATACCAACCCTAATTCAAAAGCTTCCTTAGCATTTATCATAGAGCCTGAAAGAACTAATTCCATTGCCTTAGACTTGCCCACCGCTTTCACTAGTCTCTGAGTACCACCCGCAGCAGGTATAGTACCTAAGTTTATTTCTGGTTGTCCAAATTTAGAATTCTCGGCAGCTATTATAATGTCACACATCATTGCTATTTCACAGCCTCCTCCTAAGGCAAAGCCTGACACAGAAGCAATTATTGGTTTTTTAAATTGACTTATACCTTCCCATGCTTTTATAAAGTCATTATAAATGTGAGAAATCAACTTTAAATCCTTCATCTCTTTAATATCTGCGCCTGCAGCAAATGCCTTTTCACTACCTTTTAAGATTACTACATGAACGCTTTCATCTTTTTCACAGTCAGTAAGTACATAGTTCACTTCTTCAATTAATTGATCACACAATGCGTTCAAAAACTTTGGTCTATTAAGTGTGATAGTAGCTATCTTGTCTTTCTTACTATATAAAATATTATCTAATTTCAATATTGCCTCCTAAATTAAGTTAAGACTGACATTTATTACAAAAAAAAGTCGTTCTACCATTTTGCTTCACTTTATTAATCAAACTTTTGCAATTATTACAATTCAATCCGTACCTATTATATACTTTAAATTTTGTTTGAAAATAGCCTAAATCATTATTTACGTTAGAGTAATTTTTAATACTCGATCCACCTTTTTTTATAGCTAAGCTTAAAATAAATTCAATTGATTCTAAAAGCTCTAGAAAATGATTTTGTGAAATATCTTCACCTTTTTTAAAAGGGGACATTTTCGCATTGAATAAAATCTCGCTAGCATAAATATTACCTATTCCGCATATAAAAGTTTGATCCAACAATATACTTTTAATACTAGTTTTTCTTTTTATTAACTTCGCATACAAGATTTTTTTAAAACTTGTTGCCAAAAAGGGCTCACAACCAACTTTATTAAAGTTAAAAATGTCTACTGGTTTTTCCGTTATTAAAATATAACCAAATTTTCTTATATCATTATATATAAGCTTAACATTATTTTCGAATTCAATTTCTAAATGATCATGTTTATGATGAATATATTTTTTTCTTTCAATCTTAAATTT
Source organism: Rickettsiales bacterium (assembly GCA_002689905.1). Lineage (GTDB taxonomy): Bacteria > Pseudomonadota > Alphaproteobacteria > TMED109 > TMED109 > TMED131. Next base: position 1,964 of record NZIN01000055.1, on the reverse strand, counting down.
TCCTGTCATTCCTAAATGAAAAATAATAATATAATTACCATTTAGAATAAAAAAACCTGTCTTTCCTCTTCTTAGTACACCCTTAATTTTCTTATCTAGAATAATGTTTTCTAAATTAGATGGTATATCATATCTTAATTTACGGTTTAAAATTTTTACTTTTAAAATAGTTGAGTTCAAAATCTTTTTTGATAAACCTCTACAAACAGTTTCAACTTCTGGTAATTCTGGCATAATAAAGTATAAGGTTATATAATAATGAATAAAACAAAATTTGGAAAAAAAATAGTTGATGTAGAGACTAAGAAAAAATTAGTAAAGTCTCTATTCAATAAAGTCTCTAGTAGCTATGATTTAATGAATGATCTAATGAGCCTTGGCTTACACAGATTTTGGAAAAAAAATTTAATAAGAAATGTTAATGCTTATAACCCCTCGTTGATTTTAGATTTAGCAGGAGGTACAGGAGACATAAGTTTATTGCTTTCAAAAAAGTTTAATGAAAGCTTAATTTTAACTTACGATTTAAGTCTGGAAATGCTGCGAAAATCAAAAAAAAAAGTTGAAAATATTTCTTATATAAATGGTTCTGCAGAAGCGATAGCCCTTCCTAATAATTCCGTAGATTTAATTACTTTATCATTCGGATTAAGAAATTTTTCAAATATAGAAAAATCAATATCAGAATGCTATAGAATATTGAAGTATGGAGGAAGAATATATTGCCTAGAGTTTTCTCCCTCTTACAGTAATTCTATAAAGCCTGCCTATGACTTTTATTCAAATAATATTATCCCTCGTATCGGAAAGTTAGTGGCTAAAAATGAAGAAGCATATAGGTACTTAACTGACTCCATTCAAAGTTTTTACCATAACCCAGAGCTTAAGAATATTTTTAACAAATATGGCTTTTTTTGTTACAATGAAAAAAAATATTTAGGTGGAATAGCTATACTAAATATATTTAGTAAGGTGTAAATGTTAAATAAAAAAATATTACTAATAATAACTGGAAGTATTGCAGCTTATAAAGCACTTTACTGCATAAGGTTGCTTAAAGACAGTGGTGCTATGATAAATGTTATAATGACCGAGTCTGCAAAAAAATTTATAACACCTTTGTCTGTGTCTGCTCTTACAGAGAATAAGGTCTATGATAACTTATTTCATCTAACAGATGAAATCGAAATGGGTCATATATCACTAGCTAAAATTCATGACCTAATAATTGTTATGCCCGCTTCAGGAAATTTTATAGCTAAAGTAGCTGGTGGACTTGCTGATGATTTAGCTACTACTGTTTTATTGGCTTCTAAAACAAAAGTTTTGTTTGCTCCAGCAATGAATGTAAACATGTTAGAAAATAAAATTACTCAAAAAAATATTAATTATTTGAAAAAATTAGGTCATTATTTTATATTTGGAATCTCAGGAAAACTTGCTTGTGGTGATTATGGGGCAGGAAGAATAGCAGATCCGGAAAATATCTTAGATTTTTTATCTTTTAATGTTTTTAATAATAAGAACCTTGATGGAGTTGATGCCGTGGTTACTGCTGGCCCTACTAAAGAACCTTTAGACCCTATAAGATTTATTAGCAATAACTCTTCAGGAATACAAGGCTACCTTATAGCAAAAGAACTTGCTGACTGCGGGGCAAAAGTTACCTTAGTTTCTGGACCAACTGACCTTTCACCACCTCAAAACTTATTTAACTTTACAAGCGTAAAGACTGCTGAAGAAATGTATAAAGTATGTTTAGAAGTTATTCCGAAAGACTTATTTATTTCTGTGGCCGCTGTTACTGATTGGAAAGTAAAAATTAGTGATAATAAAATAAAGAAAGGTAAGGTACCTCCTAACTTAAAATTAGTAAAAAACCCTGATATCCTTCGAAGCATATCAATACACAAAAAAAGACCTAAATTAGTAATTGGTTTTGCAGCAGAAACAAATAATTTAGA
>NZIN01000054.1 GCA_002689905.1 Rickettsiales bacterium | reverse complement strand
TTTTGTGGTGCTTTTACTTTTAGAACATTACGATGTATGGGGGATGAAAGAACATATGATTATGTGTGCTCTCTGCGAGCAGTAACTTCTGTAGATGGTATGACAGCAGATTATTTTCTATTTACAAATAAATCTTTAGCTGAAATTTCTTCTAAAATTATAAATGAGGTTGAGAAAAATAATAGAGTAACGTATGATGCTATTTCAAAGCCTACAGGAACTATTGAGTGGGAGTAAATCAAAAAATTTAATTCATTGAAATCAATGACTGATGTAGAAAAAAAATTGAATGGAAGTGAAACATGAAACTATTTATAACTATATTAATTTATCTGATTTCTTTTTTCTCAGTTTCTTTTGAAATTATTAAAGACAGTCATTTTACATTATCTTTAAAATGTCAGGAATTATTGAATAAAAAAAAGTTTACACTTTATGAAAATAATGGAAGCTGGACGAATAATTATAGTAATTATGGAACATCTTTTTGCTATGGAACAATTCAAAGCATAATAAATAGTTACGAAGGTTTATTAGTAATTTGCGAACATCTGGACAGTGATGACGAAAAATTTTAGATTTTATCTGAACGGTCAAACCAAGGAGACGAAGGAGGAACAGGAAAGTCAACATTTATTGAAGGGTTTGGAAAATGGAAAAAGTTTAAAGGAATAAAATGTATTTTTGCTACTAAATATAAAGTTTCAAAAGGTTTTTCTAAAGATAAGTGCAAGTTGACAGAAACTCTTCATAAAGAATTAGAAAATAGATATAAAGTATTATAAAGTTATTAATTTGTTGCTAAGTAGATATATAACTTTTATGAGTAAAAATTGCAGAGTTTATTAAAAAAAACATGAGTATATCTATAAAAGAAATTTCAAATAATAAATTTGAAGTAATAGTGAACCAGAAAACTATTACAAAACATACAATTATATTATCTGATAAATGCTATGAAGGTTTAACAGATAAAAAAATATCTAAAAAAAAATTACTTGAATATAGTTTTGAATTTCTTTTAGATAAAGAATCTAATACATCAATCTTATCTTTTTTTGAATTAGAAATTATCTCCCAATACTTTGCTGAATATGACAGTAAAATAAAAAAAGTTCTGAAGTAATAGGTTGAGAAATAGAAAAAAAAAATGTTATATTTGTGGTGAGAAAAAAGAAATATTATATCGTTGTAGATATGAGGAGCAATTTGTAAAAAGAAATAGAGCATATGAAGCATGGGTTTTTGTTTGCAAGGATTGTTTAAAAGGTATAAAAAAAAAATTTATACAATCATATCAATATGGAGGGACATGGAAAAGCAAAAAAAAGTAAATTCTTGTTTGAGTTTATAATTTTAGTTATTAGAGACAGATTTAGTTGTAATGCTTTTATGCAACACCTGCTGATCATATTAAGTTTATTATTTACTTCAATTATTTGTAGTAAAGACATTGATTTCAATGATTTACAAAAAAGAGATGGACTTTTTTATGAGAAATTTAAGGAAGAACCATTTAGTGGTAAGGTAGTTGGTAGAAGACGAGGTAATATAGTAGAAGGCCAAATAGAAGGTGAATGGTTAGTTTATAATAATGGTCAATTATGGATTAAAAGTAATTACAAAGACGGTAAAAGGGATGGAGAATGGGTAAGGTATTACGCGAGTGGGCAATTGCATATAAAAATTAATTATAAAGAGGGTAAAACAGACGGAGTATATATATTCTTTAATAAAAATGGTACCTTACAAAAAAAAGGTAACTTCAAATTAGGCAAAAAAGATGGTGAATGTTTTGAATACTATATGAGTGGTCAATTACGAAAAACTCAAATATATAAAAATGGTAAATTAATAGAAACCATTCAACATTAATAAATATACAATGTTAAAAATAGAAGATATTAAAACTCCAAATACTGTTGAAGAGTTTAGAATAAACTTAAAGAAATATTGCTTGGGTCATAAAGAAAGTATTTTCATTTTTAATAAAATAAATGGTAAAAAATATACAGTTGATGTTAACAAAGTATCAAAAACATCAGATTTATTTGAAATTATTAAAGATAATAGTGAATTAAGTATTTCTTCCAGAGACCTTGGAGTAGTTTTAATGTGTGATATATCTCATATTGACTTAGAAGAAATAGCAGTGAAAGGTGAAAAAGCTATAGAAGAAATAAAAAAAGTTTATCTATTTAATAATCAGGACATAGAAGAAAGAAATAACTTTTTAAGTTCTACAAAAGATATAATTAATAAGATAGTTTCAAATGAAAAAATAAATTATGAATTAGATGCTAATCCTCAAAAGACTTCTATAGAATCTGAAATTTTAAGCGGGCTATACTTACATATCTTTGGAAAATACTTTGATACTGTAGCTGGTTCTAAAAGAGAATATAACCTATCAAAGTATAATTAAGTGTGTTAATCAATGAAAACTAATAACGAAGAAATAAAAAAACTAAATGATAATATAAAAAAATTGTATAATCATAATATTTTCAAGATTTATAATTCATCTAGAAAACTTATAATTATAAGTTTTTTCAGAGGGCTTGCATCAGGTTTAGGTTGGGTTTTAGGAGCAACTATACTAGTTTCTTTTTTAACATTTAGTTTGTCAAAAATTGAATTTATTCCTATTATTGGTGAGTTGGTTTCACAATTAATTTTAGAAATTGAAAAGTTCGAAAGGTAATAATACATAAATGAATAAGAGTTTAATTAGATCAATTATATGGTTGAGTTTTTTTTTACTAATAATCCTCTCTTGGTTATATTTATTTAATATGTCAGCTACTATGGGGTTTGACTGGACAGGCAAAATAGTAATGGACATGTCTATGAACTCTATGGATATGAGCTATATGGTGTCACTAAAAATGTTATTTTCTATGTGGTCTATAATGATGTTAGCAATGATGCTTCCGACAATGGTACCTACTTTTTTAACTTATCAGGATTTAATAAAGAGTGCTCATGGAACCTGGGGAGGTTGGGTTGGATTATTATTAGGCTATATAATAATGTGGACTATTTTTTCCTTGAGTATTGCCTACTTACAAGTTTTTTTAATGAATACTAAATTTATCAATAATGAGGGCATAATTAAATCTGTTTGGTTAGTTCCAGCACTAGTTATTCTTGTTGGAGCTTTTCAGTTTACTAAAATTAAAGATTTTTGCCATGGTGTCTGTATAACTCCATTCAATTATTTTATAAAAAAATGGAAAAATGGTTTACTTGGTGGAGTAAAAATGGGTTTAGGATTAGGTCTATTTTGTATTGGTTGTTGTTGGGGATTTATGATTTTAGCCTTTGTAATGGGTTATATGAATTTTATATGGATGGGCTTAGTAACTTTAATAGTTATATTGGAAAAACTTCCTCAAATAGGAGGTATAACTAAAAAACCGTTAGGTATACTTCTAATTAGTATTGGTATATATTTAATATTTAAAAATTTTAAATAAGAAGAAAAATGCAAAGACCAAATAAGAAACCTACAGACTGGAAAATTCAAGGAGAGTTAATTTTAAATTGTTCATGTGATGTATTTTGCCCTTGTGTTGTGTCACTAGGAGCTCATCCTCCTACAGAAGGTCATTGTCATGCTTGGATGGGTATAATTATAGATGAGGGACATTATGAAGGCGAATCTTTAAAAGGTTTAAATGTAGGTTTATTGGTTGATATACCTGGTAGAATGGGTGAAGGAAACTGGAAAGTAGCTGCCTATGTTGATGACAAAGCAAACGATAAAGCTTATAACGGCATACTAAGTATTTTTTCAGGAGCTGCAGGCGGTACAACAGGACTTTTTACGGCACTAGTTTCAGAAATTATTGGGGCAGAAAAAACTTCTGTAGATATAATTAGGGATGGTAAAAAAAGAACTATAAATATTGGAAGAAAAATTCAAGGACAAGTAGAAATGATAGAAGGCATTTCTTCAAATGAGCCTGTTACAATCAATAATACTAAATATTGGATGGGGCCTGAAGTGATTGTAGCAAAAGGAAACCGTTCTAGAGTAAGAGATTACGGTAGAGTGTGGGACTTTGATGGAAAGTCTGCAGAAATATGCCCTATAGAGTGGTCAGGGCCATAAAATTTTTTAATAAAATTTAGAGGAGTAAAAATGTTTAAAGCATTAGTCTTAAATAAGCAGGATGATAAAAATGCAACTGGTAAAGTAGAAGAAATACAAAATTCTGATTTACCACAAGGTGATGTGCTAGTTAAAGTAAACTTCACAACACTTAATTATAAAGATGCACTAGCTATCACATCATCATCTCCAATCGTAAAAAGTTTTCCTATTGTTCCAGGGATAGATTTTTCAGGGGAAGTAGAAGAAAGTTCTAACGAAAATTTTAAGGTTGGAGATCCTGTGGTTTTAAATGGATTTGGAGTTGGTGAAAAATATTGGGGAGGTATGTCTCAGAAAGCAAGAGTGAATGGTGATTGGTTAGTAAGGTTACCAGAAAAGTTTACTCAAAAACAGGCAATGGCTATTGGTACAGCAGGATATACAGCTATGCTTTGCGTAATAGCCCTAGAAAAAAATGGAGTAACTCCTGATAAGGGAGAAATTTTGGTTACGGGCGCCTCAGGAGGTGTAGGAAGTACTGCGATTTCTATCTTAAATAAATTAGGTTACCAAGTATGTGCCTCTTCAGGTAGAGCTGAGCATGAAGAATATCTTAAATCCTTAGGTGCTAAAAGAATTATTAATAGAACAGAGTTATCTGAGAAAGGGAGACCTTTGGGAAAAGAAATATGGGCAGGTGCTATAGATTCAGTTGGAAGTTTTACACTAGCAAATATTTGTGCATCTATAAAATACGGTGGAACTGTAGCTGCCTGTGGGCTAGCTCAAGGATTTGATTTTCCCGCAACAGTAATGCCTTTCATTTTAAGAGGTGTTACACTTGCAGGTGTTGATAGTGTATATTGTCCAATGGAATCTAGAGTAAAAGCATGGCAGAGGCTAGAGTCTGACTTAAATTTAAATGACTTAGAAAAAATGACAAAAACTATATCTCTAAGTAATGTGATTAATGCTGCTGAAGGTATGCTTAATAACAATTCATATGGTAGAATAGTTATAGATGTTAATAATTGATTATTAATATAAATTTAAAGAATTAATTAGATTCAATGATCAAAAGTTTTATTGAAAGCTTATTTATAAAAGTAAATTCTCAAGAAAATACTAATATATCCAATATTGAAGGACTTAGTTTTTCAAAATTCATCCAATTAAAAAAAACAAAAAGGAAAAAATCAATTAGTATTAGAGTTGTAAATAATAACGTATTAATTAATGCACCATACTTTGTTAAAGATGACTACATAATATGTTTATTAAAAAAAAAAAAAAAATGGATAGAAAAAAGAATATTAGAAAATACCAATAGTATAGGAAAAATAAATGCATTAAAGAATGGAAGTGTTGTTTTTTACTTAGGTAATAAATATATAGTTGACATAAAAAAAGATACTAAAAATAATGTTTTAATATCTAAAAATAAATTATTATTAACATATTTTAAAAATAAGAAATACAAAAATGTATTAGAAGATTGGTATAAAAATGAATGTAAATCCTTAATAGAAAATAAATTAGCATTCTTTTCAAAAAAAATAGGAGTGAAATTTCAAAGTTTTTCTATTAAATCTTACCAGTTAAGATTAGGCAGTTGCAGTAATAAAAGTAATTTATCTTTTAATTGGAAACTTATAATGATGCCAGAAGAAGTTATAGATTATGTCGTTATTCATGAGCTTTGTCATATCATCTACTTTAATCATTCAAAATCTTTTTGGAATGAAGTCTCAGAGTATTGTCCTGATTTTAAATTACATAAAAAATGGATAAAAAAAAATATAGGATTACTAGTTTGGTAAGTTAAATGTTTATTATGTGGCTTTCCATTTTTTTTCTAAAAGCTTTATCAGGATAAAAGCCATACATGGCTTCCATATTTTCTTGCATATGTTCTATTTTGGAAGTTGCTGGTATGGCACACGTAATTGCTTTATGAGATATAATGTACTTTAAGAAAAAACTAGACCAGGTTTTTATTCCTTGATCTTTAGCCCATGAAGGAATATTTTTATTTTTAACTAAATTAAATAGATTGCCTCCTTGAAAAGGTCTATTAGCAATAACAGATATTTTTTTTTCATGTGCTAATTCTAATAAATATTTTTCTGCTTCACGATCAACTATGTTGTAAGTAAATTGAACAAAATCTATATCATAACGTTCCATAATTTCTTTAGTTTTGTTATGCCGCCAACCATGTGAGGTTGTAATGCCAATATAATTGATCTTATTATCTTTTTTATATTGAAATAATTTTTCTAAGTGGTTTTCATAATTAACTAAATTATGAACTTGTAATAAATCTAGTTTGTTTAAATTCCAATAATTCAAGGAATTTTCTACTTGTTTAATGCCATGCCATGTATTAGGAGTCCAAACTTTAGTAGCAGATATTAAATTGTAGTTTTCATTAATATTATTTAGGCATTTACCAATAACTCTCTCTGAAGTTCCATACATTGGAGAGGAATCAATTAATCCTCCACCATATTTAAAAAATATTTTTAAAACTTCAGTTCTTTGCAAAAGCTTTTTAGTATTGTAGCCTATATCAAATGTTAACCAAGTTCCCATTCCAATTGAAGGTATTTTATTTTTACTTTTTAATATTTTTTTTTTTATAGGATTATATTCATTAGATAAGTCATTATTTTTAGAATGAGATTTATTTAAAAAACTATTCCCTAAAATTGCAATTGCAGCTGATTTAATTAAAAAAGTTCTTCTATCAAACATAAATTATATTATAATAAAATAATGAAAATTTTCAAAAATATTTTTAAAAGTTTTGTATTAAGCATTGAAATCAATGAATAATATTGATTATATAGAAAATTTAGAGTGTGATGTTCTTATAATAGGATCAGGGGGTACAGGAAGTCAAGCAACACAGGCTGCTGCTGAAGAGGGACTTGAAGTTATAGTTATTTCAAAAGATCCTTTAAGCTCTTCAGATACAAAAATATGTGAAGGAGTTATGACAGTGAGACAGGCGGGAGATGAAACTGATAGCAAAGAAGTGCTGTCAGAAAATATTAAATTGGCTGGAGCAGATTTACCTGATAAAAAAATAACGGCAGCTTTTGCTAATGATAGTAAAAGTGCATATGATCGTCTAAGAGTTAATGGTTTAAGACCTTCAATAAATAAACTAAATAATAAACCAAAGACTTTAGCTATTGCTATGGGAGGACATAATAAATCTAGATCAGTTGGGCATAAAAATAGTGGAATTGCTTTTGGGCATACTAATTGGGATACAATAATAAAATATAAAAACGTAAGATATTTTGAAGACAGTTGGTTTTTAGAAGTAGTTAAAGAAACAGGAGAAGATAATATTTCAAATGTATTAGGAGGTATTGTATACGATGCGATTAGAGGCAAGTTATTATTTATAAAATCTCCATCTGTAGTAATAGCTTCAGGAGGATTATCAACTCTTTTTTTTCCTAAAACAGATACAATGAGAGGAAATACTGGGGATAGCTATGCATTAGCAATTAGAGCTGGAGCTGATTTATTAGATATGGAGCAAATTCAATTTCTACCATTTTGTTTAGCATCTCCTCCTTCTTATGAAGGTTTATTAGCAGGAGAGCCATCAACAGCTAGTTTTCTTGGTGTTCTTAAAGATAAAAATAACAAGGTTATTTTAGATAGTGTTTATCTTAGAACAAGAGCAGAATGTTCAGAAGCGATAATGAGAGCAGTAGAAGATGGAAGAGGAAGTCCTAATGGAGGAGCATACTTAGACATGACTAAAAATAAATCTGCTCCTAGGTCAGGAAAGTATTTTATGAAATATTTACAAAGTGCTTTGCCTTCTGCTTACAATAACGCAAGACAAGCATTAGGAAAACAGGCTGGCAAAGCTGAAATACCATGGGAAGTAAGACCTGGCGCTCATTATAGCATGGGGGGAATAAGAGTAGACGAAAATGCTAGAGTTTATCAAAGTGATAAAGATTTAAACAATCCTAAAATCATAAAAGGATTATATGCTGCTGGTCAAGCAATGGGTGGTTTATTTGGCGCAAACAGGCTAGGCTCAACGTCACTAACAGAGCTAGCAGTATTTGGATATAGAGCTGGAAAGTCAGCTGCAGAAAATGTTAAAAAATTTAAAGCCAAAAATCACAGAGACTTTTTTCATGAGCATTATAGTTATTATGAAAAAATGTTCAGTAGAAATGGTAAACTAAAAGTTTATAAGCTTAAATTAGAATTACAAAAAAAATGTTGGGATAATATAGGGCCGGCTAGAACAGAAAAAAAATTAAAAAAAATGCTTTCTTATCTAAGTAAGCTTGAATTAAAATTGGAGAAAGTAAATATTCCAGAAGATAAAATATGGAACCAGCAATTTATTGATATGGTAGAACTAAAAAATATGATAGACACAGCCAAAGCTGTAACTCTGGCTTCTTTGAAAAGAGATAAAAGTGTTGGAGGGCACGTCAGGTTAGATAAAAAAACCTCTAGTCTTTTATCTAAACCTTATTCTACTTTAGTAAAGATTAACAATCAAAATAGTTACCAAGCTTTTAAAATTAATAGAGAAAGAACTCCTATAAAAAGAATAGTACTTTATAAACTTTCTGAAAAATTTAGACTAATGAAAGCTAGAATCTTAAGATATTTACCTGAAAATATAAGTGACATAATTATTGAAAAAAAATATAAAAAATTATTCAATAAACCAATAGAAATTGAGCCAGGAAGTACATCAGCTGCTCCAGGAGAAAACCTCAATAAAATATGAATATAGGTTAAAAATAAAATGGAAAATCAAAAAAAATTAAATATAAAATTAAAGTTACAAAGGAAACAAGAGAAAAAAATAGTAGATTACCAATATATTAAAAGGTTCGAAAATGAAAGGCCTATGGCATTAGATGTCTTGTTACAAGTCCAAGAAGAACATTTAGAAGATATTGCTTTTAGATATGGCTGTAGAGCAAGAAACTGTGGTGTATGCACCATTGATGTAAATGATAAACCAAGGTTAGCTTGCAGAGCAAGAGTAAAAGAAGGAGATACGCTAAGTCCTATTGCTACTTTACCTGTCGTTAAAGACTTTATAGTTAAAAGAGATGGAATCGCCAGACAAATGAAAGAGTATAATAATATTTCTTCAAAAAATAACTTAAATGTTGAGGCTGATTTGTCATACCATAACCTAACAGCCTGTATAGAATGTTATGCTTGCTTAGATGGTTGCCCATTGCATAAGAAAAATGATTTAGAAATTAAAGATGGTAACGATGCATTTTTATTTGGAAACCCTTTTTCTTTCTTAAAGTTACAACGTTTATATATGGATCCACTTACTCCAGATAGTGAAAAGATAAAAATAATAAATAAGGCAAAAGAGCTAGGGCTTGAGACATATAGGCGAGAATATAATAATCTAAAAATTAAGTGTGGAGTAGGAATTAATCTTAAAGATGAAGTAATTAAGCCTCTTATTAAGAATGCTTTTGGTGATCAGGTTGAAAAAAAAAACAAATAACAATAAGGTAGCAATAGTTACAGGAGCTGGTTCAGGAATAGGAAAGGCTGTTGCGTTAGCTCTGGCAAAAGAAGGACTTGATGTTTATTTAGTAGGAAGAAAAAAAGAAAATCTAATTATTACAAAGCAACAATCAATAAAAAAAAATAATATTGGAAGTTGTCATATCATCAAATGTGATGTTTCGAAAGAAAGTGATGTTAGAAAACTATTTATTCATATTCAAAAAAAATATGGAAGATTAGACTTATTATTCAATAATGCAGGAATAGGAATAGAAGCTAGTACAATAGATAAAATAAAATTTAAGGATTGGAAAAAAGTAATTGATACAAACATAAATGGTATGTTTTTATGTGCTAAATATTCATACAAAATAATGAAAGAGCAAAAACCTAAAGGAGGAAGAATAATTAATAATGGTTCCATTTCTGCATTCGGTCCTAGACCGGGAACCACTGCTTATACTACATCGAAACATGCAATTACTGGGCTTACTAAAAGTATATCTTTAGATGGAAGAAATGATAATATATTATGTAGTCAGATTGATATTGGAAATGCAGAAACAGCTCTAACAAGATCATTTAAAAGTGGAGTAATCCAGCCAAGTGGTAAAGTATTAAAAGAAGCTACTATGGATGCTGAAAATGTAGCAAAAACAGTTGTTAATATATTAAAACTACCGTTAGATACAAACATTCTGAATTTAACAATTATGGCTAATAAAATGCCATTTATTGGAAGAGGGTAGAAAACCTTATTTTAAAAAAAAATTTAATATTTTTTTAGCCACTTCTGTAGGAGTTTCTTCAGGAAGATAGTGACCTCCATTTAACGGAAACCCCTCTAAATTTTGAGCATATTTTTTCCAAACTTCTAAGGGCTTAAAGTTTTTCCCCACTAGACTATTTTTCCCCCAAAGGATTAATGTTGGACAATTTATTTTGGCTTTATCGTTCCTATGATGCATGAGATCGATGCCAGCTCCTGCTCTATAGTCTTCACAAGTTGCTTGTATAGATTTATATGTAAACTTTTTAATATAAGTTTGAATAATGTTTTCCTCTAAAAATTGATTTGTATCACTTAATCTTCCTAACATACTCTTTACATAGAATTCTTTGTTATTATAGATAATATTTTCAGGAAATGGCTTTTTTTGTGAAAGAAAAAACCAATGAAAAAAACTATCTGCAATAGATTTATTTAAATTATTATAAATATGTAAAGTTGGAACTATATCGATTAAAACTAACTTTTTTATTTTTTCTGGAAAATCAAGTATAGCTCTATGAAATACTCTTGCTCCTCTATCATGTCCTACACAATAAAATTTATCAAAACCTAATTTTCTCATTAACAGTATCTGATCTTTAGCCATCTGTCTCTTTGAATAGGTAGTATTAGTATTATTAGAAGATGGTTTATCGCTATCTCCATAACCTCTTATGTCAGATGAAACAACTGTAAAATGCTTTGAAAGATAGGGAATGACTTTCCTCCACATTATTTTGGTTTGGGGGTAGCCATGAAGAAGTAATAAAGGCAGGCCTTTGCCTGTAATAGAATAGGAAATATTTACATTATTAACAAAAATTTTCATTTTTTTTTTATAGATTCAATGTATTATCATACAATTAAAAATATATAAATTAAATAAATTATAAGAGGTAATAGTTTTGAGTGATCCATTTGATAATATAAATAATGAGGTTTATTTAGAGAAAATTAAAGGTTTATTTTATAAATTTAAAGTTTGGATAATTTCTACAATTATTTTATTAGTTTTAGTTAGTTTAACTATCACTTTTTATTCTAATTACAAAAAGAAAGAAGTTATTACGATTTCTGACTATTATATAAAAATCTTATCTATTATAGATGAAGATCCAAATAGGGCAAAAGACGAACTTAAAAAATTAGCTAAGCTAAATAATAAGAACTATCAAAAATTGTCTAATTTATTAGTATTTAAATTAAGTTTCGAGAGTAAAAATTATGTAGAGGCTTTGAAATCCCTTGATATCATAAAAAAAAATACAAAGTCTAATAACGATATGAATAAAGTATTAGATTATTATTATGCGCAAGTCTATCTTGAGCAAAATAATATTGAAAATTTTAATTTTCATATTGGAGAATTACTTTCTTACAGCGGAATGTGGGCACTATTAGCTCATGAATTAAGAGGGCATTTATATTTTTCAAAAAAAGAATATGATAATGCATTAAAAAACTTTAATAAAATTGTAAATAACCAACAAGCTAGTATGCCTATTAAGAATAGAGCTTTAGAGATGATTGATAGTATTACATTGTATTATGAAAAAGACAGTTAAATATTTTTTTTTTTTAATTAGCATAGTTGTACTTACTGGCTGTGGTACAAGAGAATTCTTAGGGTTTGAAAAAAAAAAATTTAAACTCCCAGGTAAAAGAATAGCTATTTTAAAAGAAGAAAATAATGAAAATATTCCTATTCTTAAATCAAAAATTGAAGTAGTTTTGGATGAATCTTCAACTACGTCAGATTGGTTGCAGAGTAATAGCTCTGCTAATCATCTTTCTATAAATCATTTATCGGATTCTAAATTAGAAGTTTTTAAAACATTAGTTTCTGGTAAAGGGGAAACTAAAAATAGTAAGATCTTAACTCAGCCAGTTATTTATAAAAATAATATATTTTTCTTAGATGCTAAAAGTAATGTTATTTCATTTGACTTAATAGAAAAAAGAATCATTTGGAAAAAAAATATATCATCAGAGGGTGAAAAAAATCATGATATTGGCGGAGGTTTAGCTATCTATAAAGATACATTAATTATTAATTCGCCCTATAGACAAATCATAAGCCTAGATATAGAATCTGGAGAAGTAATATGGGTGAAAGATATAGAATCTGCACTTAGATCCTCACCAACTATTTATGATAATAAGTTATTATCTTTGACTTTAGGCAATAAGCTTTATGCTTTAAATGCAGAAAGTGGAGACTTGTTATGGGAGCATCAAGGGCTATTTAATAACACTACACTAATGAGCAGTCCCAAAGTAGCCATAGATGAAAATATCGTAATTGTTCCATATTCAAATGGTGATTTCTTTGCCTTAAATCTAAATAACGGTAGAGAAATATGGAGAAATAGTTTTATTGACCTTGAAGTAAAGGAAACCACTAATACTTTTACTGATATTGATGCCTTCCCTGTAATTAAAAGGGATATGGTATTCATGACAAGCGCTGTAGGAAAACTATCAGCAATCAATAAAAAGACAGGAAATAAATTTTGGACAAAAGACATTTTTTCTACACAGACACCTGCTGTAAATGGAAATAATATTTTTATAATTAATAAAAATAAAGAATTAATTTGCCTAAATATCATTGATGGCGGTGTTAAATGGTCACTTAATATTGATGAAGGTCTTTCTGATCAATATAGATACAGATGGATGGCTCCTATATTGATAAATAGTAAATTAATAATCGTAGGCGGCGAAAAAAAACTAATAATTATCGATCCTTTTAATGGCTCAATTCTATCTATAAAGAAAATGCCAAGCTTCCCTACGACTAGTCCTCTAGTTGTAGGGGGTAAATTATATTTAATGCTTAAAAATGGAGCTGTAGTTTCAATTGAGTGATTTTAAAAACTTTATATTAATTATAGGAAGACCAAACGTTGGAAAATCTACTTTATTTAATACTCTAATAGGTAAAAAAGAAGCAATAACTGGAGATGAGTATGGATTAACTCGTGATTATCAAATATCAAAATGTGTTTTACATGATATTGAATTTAATTTAATAGATACGGCAGGTTACACTACCAAGAAAAGTGAAATAAGCAACAAAACTAATAGAACAATTAATTCACTGATAGATAAGGCTCATTTGATCTTATTTGTAGTAGATATTAGCATAAGTTTTACCTCAGAGGATTTAGCATGTTGGAGTTTAATAAGAAGAAGGCTTAATGATATTATTCTAGTAGCTAATAAATCAGAGTTAAAAGATTCTAAAAATAATGAATATACATTAAATGATTTTGGAGTTGGAGAGTATATAAAGATTTCAGCTATTAGTAGGAGTGCAATAAATTCCATCTATAATGTGATAAAAGATAAAATACCAAAAACTAATATTAAGTCTGATAATAGTAGTTTTAAAAAAAAAAACTCTATAAGAATCTCTATAGTAGGCCAGCCAAATGTAGGAAAGTCTACACTATATAATTTATTATGTGCAGATGATAGAGTTATTACTGCCCCAGTCTCAGGAACTACTAGAGATTCAATATTAACTGAAATAAACTACAAAAATAATTTTTTTCAATTGATTGATACTGCTGGGCTTAGAAGAAAAAATAAAATTAACTATAATATAGAAAAGGCATCTGCCTATTTTTCTAGAAAAGAGATAAGATATGCAAATTGTGCTATATTAATAATTGATGCTGTAAAGGGTATCTCAAGTCAGGATATAACATTATCTAATTATATTATTCAAGAGGGAAGGTCTATATTATTAATATTTAATAAGTGGGATTTAATAGATGATAAGAATCTAAGAGAAAAAGATGTAATGAAAAAAGTTGAAGAAATATTCTTTGATGCAAAAGGAATTTGTGTCTTACTCATATCTTCAAAAGAACAATCTAGTAGAGATAAAGTATTTAGAGCTGTTATTGATATATATAAAAAATGGAATAA
>NZIN01000053.1 GCA_002689905.1 Rickettsiales bacterium | reverse complement strand
TTTCTATTAATGGAAAAGATGCTTCCCATTCTAGCGAGCTAAGTCCAACAGGAATTAGTACATACCTAACTTGATGAATTAGTTCACTAAAAACTCCCAATTCAATAGGAGGAAGATCTATGATCAAGACATCAGACTCTTGAGCTATATTAGATATTGTAGCACCCCATGTTTGTAAGGCATGAAATTTATTGTTAGGTGAAATTGGTAATGTGAGTCTTCTTAGTTTAAGCTTGGGTATTGAAGATTCTTCAATCCACAAAGACGAAGAACCAATAGGATCTGCATCAATTAATACTGTTTGCACTTTAAAATTAGTTGCTATTGCAGCTGCAAGATTTACTGCTACAGTAGTTTTACCTACTCCCCCTTTTCTATTAGTAATGGCTAATATATTTTTTATCATAAGAAAATATTATTATTTAATATTACATTAAAAAAAATGATAGCGACAATAAAAATGAAAATAAGTCTTTTTATTCCTCGTAATATTGTAGGAAATAGCAATTTAAAAATTATGACTATTCCAATACTAAAAATTAATTTAAGAAATATAATTTAACTCCTATTTTGTTTATAATTATTATTCACCTATTGCAACACCTTCTCTCCTAGGATCAGCAACTCCATAATAAATATTATTTTTTTTCCAAATAATATTTAAACCACTAGTCATGTCTTTTAATTTTACTGAGTGTCCCTTAGAAGAAAGATAATCTTTAAGCTCATTACTATTATTACTTTTTTCTAACTCAGTAAATGCATCTCTTGAACAGAAATGAGGTGATTGGATTGAAAATAGAGGGTCTTTGTTAAGAAAAATAATTTCATATGCTACTTTTGCCACATAGCATATTATTCTACTTCCACCAGGAGAACCTATAACAGAATAGATATTATTATTATTATCAAATATAATTGTTGGTGACATACTTGAGCGTGGTTTTTTATTCTGTTGAATTCTGTTAGCTACTAACTCTCCTTTATCATTCTTATTCATAAAGGAAAAATCAGTAAGTTGATTGTTCAAAAAAAACCCTCCAACTGTAATCCCTGATCCAAAAGCAAATTCAACACTACTAGTTAGAGATACAACATTACCTTCTTTATCTATTATACTTATATGTGTCGTAGAAGTTTTTTCAAAATTATTTCCACTTTTTAAATTATTACTTTCAAATTTCTCAATATTACCATGCTCAATATTTTTACTAGAATAGTTTTCATTTATTAATTTAGATCTTTGAAAAAGGTAACTATCAGAAATTAATTTATTTAATGGAATATCAAAAAACAATGGGTCAGCTATATAATAATTTCTATCCTTATAAGCTAACCTAGAGGCTTCAATAAAAAAGTGTTTAGCAAGAAGTGGCTTATTATTTTTAATTAGATTTTTTTTATAATTTAAAATGCCTAGGATTTGTATTACTCCAACTCCACCAGAAGTAGGGGGTGGAAAACCGCATACTTTATACGAATTAATTGTTTTACATAAAGGATCTCTTTTTATAGTCTTCCAATTTTTTAAGTCACTTAATAGAAAAAAATTGGGCATTTTAGAGGCTATTTTTTTAGCTAAAAGACCTGATTTTAAAGAGTAAGGGTCTTGAGATAATACTTCTAGTGATTGCTTAATTTCTATATTTTTTACATAATTTCCTACTTTAATTGGTTCTCCTTTAAAAAAGTAAGTCTTTCTTACAAAACTATTATCTTTGATATGAGGAGCCCAAGATAAAAGTTTATTTAGCCTTTCCCCCATTTGAAAACTTTCTGCATGATATAAAGATGATTCAAATAAGTTTCTCCAGTTTAAGTTTCCATGTTCTAAATGAGCATCAGCTAGCATAGTGTACAGACCTGGTATACCAACAGAGTAAGGGTTCTGCACGGCATCAATGAAGTTCATTTTTTTATTATTATCAATTAAAAACATATTATTTTTAACTAGTGAGGTAGACGTTTCTCTTCCATCATAAGCATATAATTTTTTTTCTTTATTATTATAAAAAAGTAAAAAACCACCACCTCCTAACCCTGAAGATTGAGGTTCTACTACAGCTAATACATTTTGTGCAGCTATTGCCGCATCTAAGGCGTTGCCTCCAAAAAGTAATACATTTTGTGCAGCTAAAGAGGCTCGTTTATCAGCAGTAACTATCATATATTCTTTTGACGCTTTTTTAACAACTTGGTTTAAATTAGAGGTGCCCTCTGGATTACTTCTATCAAATTTTTTAGCTATAGCTTCAGCACTGTAAATAATTTGTACTAGTAATATATATTTGATAAAATTTAGATATAAATTTTTTATAATAAGTCCCCTAAAAGGAATATACATTGTGCACACTATTATTGCTAGAAGTTTAAAGGCTTTAAAAAAAAATCTAATTAATAGTTCAGGAAAAAAACGAGTGGCACTTGTTCCAACTATGGGATGTTTGCACAAAGGGCATATAGCATTAATAAATAAATCGCAAAAAATAAATTGTTTTACTGTAGTATCAATTTTTGTAAATCCTAAACAATTCAACAATAAAAACGATTTAACGAAATACCCTTCAAAAGAAAAAGAAGACATAGAACTACTTAAAAAATATAAAGTAGATATTATTTTTATCCCTAAAAAAGAGCAAATATATCCTGATGATTTCGGTACTTACTTGAACGAAATAGTTTATAGTAATATATTGTGCGGAAAATATAGGAAAAATCATTTCTCTGGAGTTGCAACTGTAGTGCTAAAATTATTTTTGATAGTAAAACCAGATTTAGCAGTTTTTGGAGAAAAAGATTTTCAACAATTATTTATAATTAAAAAAATAGTTAGAGATCTAAATCTTGATATTAAAATTATTAGTATTCCTACCGTAAGAGATAAATATGGCCTTGCTTTTTCCTCGAGAAATAAATTACTTTCTGAATCTCATTTGAAAATTGCAAGAAGAATATTTCAAAAAATAAATAAACCTTACGGAGGGACGGCTCTTTACTCGAAAGAAATAATAACAAGAATAAAAAAAGAGTTAAAAAAAAATGGTGTGGAAAATATTGAGTATCTTGAAGTAAGAGAAGCAAATAATCTAGAAACACCTATAAAAATTAATTATAAAAGAGATACTAGAGTATTTATAGCTATAAAATTAGGTAAGGTAAGATTAATTGATAATTTTAAATTAAAATAAATCAATCAGCATATAGTCGTATTTCAGTATTCTCAACATTAGCTACTGACATAGTGCTGACTGAAACCCTATCAACTGGCATACCCATTGAAACTAAAGAACTAATTACTTTGCTTACATCTTCTCTTACGTTGGCAGCTCTTTCCGCTTGCTCACTAGCGTTACCTGCCGAAGAGCTAACTGCAACAAAAGTGAATTTTGATTTTGGGGATTTATCTAAAGTAGCACTAATAGCTCCATATAGGTTTTGCTCGTAATTCTCTTGTTCATCAATTCTAAAAATTGCTATAGGGTTTGGTGAAACATTATTATCAGTTCTTCTTTCATCTGCATTATCGCTATTAACAGCGGGAAGTGAATTTATGGTTCCAAGTCCTAAACCTGTAGACTCACCTATAGAAATAGCATTAGCTAATTGTGTTAACCTTCTTCTTTCTGCTGCTAAAAAAATATCTCTTCTTCTAACTGTTTCGTTCAAGTCCTGTAGAATTCTTAATACATCAACGCTTCTTCTTTTTAAAGCATCTTCAAAAGATGATAAATTTCTATGATCTTGATCAACAGCACCTCTTAATTTTTTTGCTGACCTTGCTTGTTCTAAGAGATAGGAAACTCTAGTAGAAAAAAGTGCAATTTGGTTTCCAACTTCAACTAAACTTTGTCCCTGCACACCTACATCTGCTAGCTCAGTTTGAGCATTTTCATATTGACTTAACAAAATTGGGTTACCCGGTGTAGTTCCAATTTGTAATCTTGCAGCTATTGCCGCAACAATAGAGTGATAGTTTTGAGCACTTTTAATACCATTTAAACGAAGGTCTTGAAAGTTTTCCTCGCCTTGTCTTATATCTGTATTTAGCCTGTTATATTCATCTTCCATTTCTATAATTCTCTGTCCAACATAAGTAAAAACAGCAGAAGCGTTTTTCCCATTATTATTGGTGATAGATTGAGCTTCATCAATATTATCATTATCATTGCTTGTTTCTAATAAAGTATCAATTGATTGTGATTCTGAGTTAAAGTCTTCTTCATTGTCCAATATAGTAATTTCCTGAACTGATTCTGTGTTATCGTTTTCATCTACTTTTGTTAAGGTCACTTCTTCTGTGTCTTCAGGATCAAAAGAATCAGTTGCAATTTCCCTAATAACTATTTCTTCCTCGTTTCCACTTTCAGAAGGCCAGAGGTCAGTCAAATCATTATAAGAACAACCAACTAAAACAGTTAATACTATATAAATTGAAGATAATCTAAAATAACTCTTAAACATAATTTTAATCCTTAAATAAAACATAATACTAAACCAGCTTAATAAATCAACTATTAGCAAGACTAAAAAAAAATTGAATATAATTGTGTTGTAAAAATACAACATTTTAAATGTTTACAATTTTCTGTTATCTCTTAATAATAAATAATAATTTAGCCCCTGTAGGCTAACTGGATAAACCACATGACTACGGATCATGATTTAGGGGTTCGAATCCTCTCGGGGGCGCCATATATTTTGATATAATTTTATGAAGGTACTATATAAAAATAAAGCAAACCATATTCCTTTAACTCCTTTAACTTTTCTTTATAGAACTAAAGAGGTCTTTCCTGATCGTCTAGCTTGGATATATGGAAAAAGAAATGCTACGTATGAAGAGCTATACCAAAAATGTATAAAGCTAGCAGCTGCTATTAAATACATAAATATTCGAAAAGGTGAAGTTGTAAGTGTATTATTACCCAATGTTCCAGAAATGATTGAAGCTCATTTTGGTATACCTATGAGTGGTGCAATTCTTAACTCATTAAATACAAGGTTAGAACAAAGAAGCATTGAATTTATTTTAAAACATAGCAAGTCAAAAGTATTAATCTTTCATGAAGATTATATTGGTTTGATAAAAAACTTTTCAAAGAAAATTAAAGTAAAACTTATTCTAGTAGAGGACTCTAAAAAAGTGAATTTTAGAGGTATAATTAACTATGAGAGTTTTTTAAATAAGACTCCGATAAAAAGAATTAATGAAACTAAAAATTATTACCCTCAAGATGAATGGGACTCTGTAACTTTAAATTATACTTCTGGAACTACTGGAAATCCAAAGGGCGTATTATACCATCATAGAGGTGCTCATCTGATGTGTTTAAACAATCAAATGGTTTGGAAAATGGGGTACCATCCTGTTTATCTCTGGACTTTACCTATGTTTCATTGCAATGGATGGTGTTTTCCATGGACTATTGTAGCACTTGCGGGAACGCAAGTATGTACTAATAAATTCACTGGAAAAGATATAATAAATCTAGTAGATAAAAATAATGTAACTCATTTATGTGGTGCGCCAGTAGTTTTACAAATGATAATAGATAATAAAAAATTAAAGAAAAATAATAGAATTATTAATATTATGACTGCAGCTTCTCCACCACCACCTAATGTTTTAGAAGGCATTGAAAAGATTGGATTTAGTGTAACACATGTCTATGGTTTAACGGAAAGCTACGGACCAGCAGTTATATGTGAATGGAATCCTGAATGGAATAAAATTAATTCTACTAAAAAAAGAGCGAATTTAAAATCTAGGCAAGGAGTTAATTATCCATCATTAGAATTTTTAGACGTTTTTGATACAAAAAAAATGAAGCCTGTAAAAAGAGATGGAAAAACATTAGGAGAAGTTTTTTTTAGAGGAAACATTATTATGAAAGGCTACTTGAATAATAATGAAGCTAATAAGTCTGCTTTTAATAAGGGTTGGTTTCATACGGGTGATTTAGCTGTCATGCATAAAGATGGATATATTGAATTAAAAGATAGGTCCAAAGATATAATTATTTCTGGAGGAGAAAATATTTCTTCTATAGAGATAGAAAAAATTTTAATAAAGAATGTAAATGTTAAAGATTGTGCTGTAATTGGCATTAAGGATAAAAAATGGGGAGAAGTCCCTTGCGCTTTTATTGAGAAGAAAAAAGGTGATTTAAACGAAGAAGATATTATAAAGTTTTGTAAAAAATATCTTGCAAGCTTTAAGGTTCCAAAAAAGATAATTTTTGAATCTTTACCTAGAACATCTACTGGTAAAATACAAAAATATAACTTAAGAAAAATGATTAAAAAAAACCATGACAAGGTTTAAACTAACTATAGAATATGATGGCGCAAATTTTATTGGATGGCAAAAGCAAAAAAAAGGTCATTCAATACAAGAAACTATAGAAAAAGCAGCAAAAAAACTTTTACAAGAAAATGTTAGTTTAGTTGTCGCTGGAAGAACCGATACCGGCGTACATGCAGAAAACCAAATAGCTCATTTAGATATTAGTAAAAACCTAAATTTAAAAAACATCTTATTAGGTTTAAATTTTTATATTTCAAAGGAAAAGCATGGTACATGTATTAGTATAAAAAGAGTATCTAGAGTGTCAGGAGAATTTAATGCTAGATTCTCTGCAAAAAAAAAAGTGTATAATTACAAAATTTTCAATAAAGAATATAGAAGCCCTATTAATTCTAAAAACACTTGGTGGGTAACTAAGAAACTAGATGTATTAAATATGAAGAAAGCAGCTAGCTTTCTTGAAGGCAGGCATGACTTTTCTTCATTTAGAGCTTCAGGCTGCCAAGCATCTTCTCCTATTAGAACAATGGAAAAAGTTTTTATTAAAAAAAATAAAAATATTATTACAATACAGTTTACGGCACGATCATTTTTATATAACCAAGTAAGAATAATGGCAGGCACACTAAAAGATGTTGGTACAGGACTTTTAACACCCGAAACATTTAGGAAAATCTTAAAAAATAAAAAGAGATCACTAGCAGGAATAACTGCACCAGCTAAGGGGTTAACTTTAAAAAAGGTAAGCTACACATAATTAACTGTTTAAATTATCATAGGTTATTATTAATTCTTCATAAATTTTTTGAAGCTGTTCTAAGTCTTTAATATTTATGTGTTCATCAATTTGATGCATAGTTTTTCCTATAGAGCCAAACTCATAAACAGAACAAATATCCTTTATAAATCTAGCATCAGAAGTTCCACCTGTAGTTGATAATATTGGTCTCTTATTAGTTATTTTATATATGGACTTTTCTAAAAGTTTCAAAAATCCATCTGGTTTGGTATAAAAAGGCTTATTGCTTGATATGACCTTTATCCGAAAAGAGCATTGTGTCTTAGAAAAAATATTTTTTATTTTTTTTAAAAGTACTTTTTCATTATATCTGGTGTTATATCTAATATTTATAAAAGCTTTACATTTGCTAGGAATAACATTGCTTGCAGTATTACCAGTGTCTATTGAAGTTATTTCTAAATTTGTTTCTGGAAAATTTTTTGCTTTTAACTTTAAATTTAGATTATTTAATCGATTGCAAACATAAGATAGACTTGTAATAGGGTTTTTGGCTAGGTGAGGATACGCAACGTGACCAGTTTTTCCAATAGCTTCTATAGAAAATGATAAACTGCCTCTTCGTCCAATTTTTATCATTTCCCCCATAGTATTTGGATTAGTAGGTTCTCCTACTATACAATGATTTATTTTAATTTTTTTTTTTTTAATCCAATCAACCACTTTGGTTGTGCCATTAACTGCAACTCCTTCTTCATCACCAGTGATTAACATAGCTAAAGAAATATTTAGTTTCTTGCTTTTTATTACATTAGAACAAGCCATTACCCAAGCAGCTATTGCTCCTTTCATGTCTGATGCTCCTCTACCATGAAGCTTTCCCTGAGTTACTTTACCCAAAAAAGGATCATGTTTCCATTTACCAATTTCTCCCTCTGGAACTACATCTGTATGTCCAGCAAAACAAAGTACGGGACTTTTCTTTTTAGCTCCTTTTTTTACAGAAAATAAATTTTGTATCAGATCATTATTCTTTTTGGAGCCAAAGGGTAAATCAGTATTGGAAAATCCTATTTTAGATAATTTTTCTTTGAGTACTCCCATGGCTCCGTCGTCCTTGGGGGTCACTGATCTTTTATTAATTAACTTTTGAGCAAATAATGTAGTTTCTGATAAAGATGCCATAATAACTTTAATTTAAATTTATTTTTTAATACAATATAATAACATATATTAAAAAGGCTATAATGAAAAAAATTTTATTGTTAGGAAGTGGTGAGTTAGGAAAAGAGTTTGTAATTAGCGCCAAGCGTATGGGTTGTGAAGTAATTGCTTGCGACAGATATACTAATGCTCCGGCAATGCAAGTAGCTGATAGTTGTATTGTTTTTGATATGTTAGATGGAAACAAACTATTGGATGTAGTAGAAAATGTAAAACCAGACTTTATAGTTCCGGAAATAGAAGCTATAAGGACTGAAGAACTATTCAATATTGAAAAAAAAGGAGTTACTGTTGTGCCAAGTGCAAGAGCAGTTAATTTGACTATGAATAGAGATGCTATAAGAGACAGAGCAAATGATTTAAATATTAAAACAGCTAAATATAAATATGCTTATAATATAGATGAGTTAAGTGTTGGAATAAAAGAAATAGGTTTGCCCTGCATAGTGAAACCCGTAATGTCCTCTTCAGGAAAAGGACAAACACTGGTCAAAGATATCAAAGAGGCATCTTTGGCATGGGAAAATGCAAAAAACAATATGAGAGGAGATAGAATAAAGGTTATAATAGAGGAGTTTATAAATTTTGAAACTGAAATAACACTTTTAGCTATTAGACAAAAAAATCTCAAAACAGTTTTTTGTCCGCCTATAGGACATAAACAAGAGAACGGAGACTACATAGAAAGTTGGCAACCAGAAAAAATGGAGCCAAGGCTTTTAAAAAAAGCTCAAGATATAGCAGAGAAAATTACTGAAGATTTAGGAGGAGAGGGTTTGTTTGGAGTAGAGTTTTTTATTAAAAAAGAAGATGTAATATTCAGCGAATTGAGTCCTAGACCACATGATACAGGAATGGTAACAATGTACACTCAAAACTTATCTGAGTTTGATCTCCATGTTAGAGCGATTCTAGGGTATCCTATAACGAAAATTTTAACTTTAAGAGAAGGTTATAGCACTGTTATAAAGGTAAATAATTCTGCTGATAATGATTTTGAATATGAATTAACTGGAATAGAGAAAGCATTAAAATTAGATGATGTAGATATTCGACTATTTGGAAAGAAGAAAGCATGGAATGCAAGAAGGTTGGGAGTTATACTATCTAGCAATAGAGCTAGTGGACAAAAAGCAAGAAATTTTATTTCTATACAAAAAAAATAACTTTTCATTAAATAAAACTTTCATTGGAAACTATTTTATTTTTACAATAAAATAATAATCTATAACTAGTTGCTTATTAAAGAGGAGTGAAATGAATTATTGGCTTTTTAAAAGTGAACCAGGAAGTTGGTCATGGCAGGATCAACTAAAAAAAGGTGAAAAAGGAGAAGGATGGGATGGTGTAAGAAACTATCAAGCTTCTAATAATATGAAAAATATGAAAATAGGAGATAAAGGATTTTTTTATCATTCTGTAACAGAAAAAAAAATTGTTGGGATAGTAGAAATAATAAAAGAATATGAGCCAGATCCTACTGATAAAAAAAAAAAATTCGGTATGGTAACTGTAAAGGCTTTAAAAACGTTAAATAAAAGTGTAAGCTTACAAGATATTAGGGATAATAAAAGTCTCACTCACTTTATAATGCTGAGACAAAATAGGCTATCAGTTCTTCCTGTAAGTAACGAGGAATGGCGAATAATATGTAAGATGGCCAATACGAATTAAAAATAAAATTTAGTTTAAATGGAGTAATAAAAAATGAAAGATGTTTACAAAGTTTTAGAAAACTTTGCTTCTGATGCACTATTAGACAAAGAAGAGTATATAAAGATGTATAACGATTCTGTAAATGACTCAGAGGGTTTCTGGAAAAAGCATGCCAAAAGAATAAATTGGATTAAAAATTTTTCTCAGGTTAAAAACGCAAGTTTTAATAAAAGTGATCTCTACATAAAATGGTTTGAGGACGGAACTTTAAATGTTTCCGCTAATTGTATAGATAGACATTTAAAAAACAATAACGATAAAGTTGCTTTGTTATGGCAAGGAGATAATATAGATGAAGTAAAGAAAATTACCTATTCGGAGTTACATAAAGAAGTATGCCTAATGGCAAACGTTCTTCTTAAAAATAATGTTAAAAAGGGTGACAGGGTTACAATTTATATGCCTATGATTCCAGAATCAGTGTATGCTATGTTAGCATGTGCAAGGATTGGAGCTATTCATTCTGTTGTATTCGGTGGTTTCTCTCCAGAGGCATTAGCAGATAGAATAATTGACTGTAAGTCTGAATTTATAATCACTGCTGACGAATCGCTTAGAGGAGGCAGGATTTTTCCTTTAAAAGCAAATGTTGATATTGCATTAGAGAAAACTGATTTAGTGAAAAGTGTATTGGTAGTAAAAAGAACAGGTAATAATATAGCTTTTGATAGTAATAGAGATTTGTGGTGGCACGAAGAAAAGAATAAAGTTGATGAAAATTGCAAACCAGTTGAAATGAATGCAGAAGATCCTCTTTTTATTTTGTATACCTCTGGATCTACAGGAAAACCTAAGGGTGTTTTGCATACTTCCGGTGGTTATTTGGTTTATGCTTCTATGACACATGAGTACGTGTTTAACTACAAGGAAGATGATATTTATTGGTGTACGGCAGATGTTGGTTGGATTACTGGGCATTCTTATATTGTATATGGACCTTTAGCTAATGGAGCAACCACTCTAATATATGAAGGATTACCTAATTATCCTGATGCTTCAAGGTTTTGGCAAATTTGTGATAAGCATGAAGTTAATACTTTTTATACTGCTCCTACAGCTTTAAGGGCTATAATGAAAGAAGGGAATGATTTAGTTGCAAAAACCAGTAGAAGTAGTTTAAAACTATTAGGAACTGTAGGAGAGCCAATTAATCCAGAGGCATGGAAGTGGTATTATGAAGTAGTAGGAGAAGAGAAATGTCCTATTGTAGATACTTGGTGGCAAACAGAAACAGGAGGCATTATGATTTCGCCCCTTCCTGGTGCTACTGATATGAAACCGGGATCAGCTACTTTGCCCTTTTTCGGAATACAACCATCTATTGTAGATAATCAATCTACTGTATTAGAGGGAGTGGCTGAGGGAAATTTAGTTATTACTGATAGTTGGCCAGGACAAATGAGAACAGTATATGGAGACCATCAAAGGTTTATTGATACCTATTTTTCAACTTTTGATAATGTTTATTTTACTGGAGATGGCGTAAGAAGAGATGATGATGGTTATTATTGGATTACTGGAAGAGTTGATGATGTAATAAATGTATCAGGGCATAGATTGGGAACTGCTGAGATAGAAAGTGCTTTGGTGTCACATGGATCAGTTGCTGAAGCTGCAGTAGTAGGATTTCCACATGACATTAAGGGGCAAGGAATTTACGCATTTGTTACTTTAAAATCGGGAATCGAAGGAAATGATGAATTAAATGAAAGTTTGCTAAAGACTGTAAGTACTTTAATAAGTCCAATAGCTAAACCAGAAGTAATTCAGTGGTCTCCCAACCTTCCTAAGACAAGGTCAGGTAAAATAATGAGAAGAATTTTAAGAAAAATTGCTGCCAATGAATTAGATAACTTAGGCGATATTAGTACTTTAGCTGATCCCAGTGCAGTAGAAGAGTTAATAAAAAATAAAAAAAGTTAATAATAGTGAATAATTTTTAAGTTACACTAACATATTGTGTTTATGTCTTATATTAAGTTTGAATATAAATTAGCACCTAATTCAGGGTCACTTTTAAATTTTGAAAGAGAGCTAAATAATTTAAATAAATTACAAAAAGTAATCCTAAAAGAAACTAATTTTATCAATGGTGGTTCAATACTAAACGGAGAAAAAATTCTAGTTAAAGGCTTAAGATTATTAAGAAAAAAAAATAGAGTCAGGGATGATGAGTTATTAGAGGTTCTAAGAGACCAAGTTGATAAAAACTAAGTTTTACTGAGATACAATTAGTAGCAAAAAAGTTTAAGATTTTTTTATAGAAAAGGGCTATTTTCTTGCTTAGGTATTCATCCCAGAGCAGGAAGTAAGAGAGGTTGGTATTTTAATAAAGCCTAAAAATTTAGATTTGTTTGATTATGCAGAATAAAATAAAACAGCAGTTATTGATAAAGCGATGGAGATAGTACAGAAAGATCTTGGTATACCTTCACTTCAAATAAAAACTATCGTAATTGATTTATTAACAAGTATAGCAAAGAATTAAAAAACATTCCTAGAAGTCGGATACTCTCCCTTTGACTTCCCAGTCACCATAACGTGTAGGCTCAGGACCTTTTGGCCCTCCTATTTCTTTTACTTTTTTATTTTTATTTTCTTTCTTATCTTTATTAGTTTTATTTTCTTTTTTTGATACTTTGTTCATAATTAAATATAACAACATAAATTATGAAAAATAAAGATAAAAGTAGAGAATTAGTAAAAATAGGAATTCAAAAGCATTTATTAGGAGTATCATTAAAAGAAGTAGGTTTAATATACGATCAATACTTTATAGATTTAAATTTAAGTATCAGAGAAAAATCTTTTGTTAAAAATCTAACTATGGTCAGCATAAGAAATAGAGGTATTATAGAACATGTTATAAATAAATATTTAAAAAGACCTCTTCCAAATAAGCTACAAGAAATAAAGGCTATATTAATCATGGGCGTCGCTCAAATTTTATTTACTAGGGTAGAAGACTATGCAGCAGTAAATACTTCAGTTAATTTCTTTAATGGTAGACTGAATAAATGGAAAGGATTAGCTAACGCTATACTGCGAAGAATTATAAGAGAAGAAAGCAACCTTAAAAAAAAATATGACCCTAAATTAAATGTACCTAAATGGATATATAACATCTGGATATCTCAATATGGAGAAAATGAAACAAAGAGTATTTTAGATGAAATTTTTCTTGAGCCATATGTGGATTTAAAAATTAAAGAAGATTATGATTATTGGAAAAACCAAATAGGAGGTGAAGAGACAATAAATAATACTTTGCGTTTCAAAAAAATAGGAGATGTAAAAAAAATTAAAGGTTATAGTGAAGGAGCATGGTGGGTGCAAAATATAGCAGCCCAAATTCCTGTAATGTTATTAAAAGAAATAAAAAAAAATGAAGAGGTTTTAGATTTATGTTCGGCTCCAGGAGGAAAGACAGCACAATTATTAAATGAAGGAGCAAATGTTACATCTTTAGACATTTCTAAGAGTAAAACCAAACAACTTTACAACAATATAAAAAGAATAAAATTAGAAAAAAACCTTCAGATCGTCACTAAAGACTTAATGTATTGGGATAGTGAAAAAAAGTTTAATAAAATAATTTTAGATGCTCCTTGTAGTGCAACAGGCACAGTTAGAAAAAATCCTGACGTTCTATGGAATAAAACTGAAGAAGATATAAAAAGGTTATCAATATTACAAAAAGACCTATTAGAAAAGGCTATAAGTTTTTTAAATAAAAAAGGTATATTAATTTACTGCACTTGTTCACTGCAATACAAAGAAGGAGAAAAAGTCATAAAATATATAATAAAACAAAATAAAGTAAAATTACTAGATATAAAACATGAGGAAGTAAAATTATTTCCAAAAAAAATTATTAATAAAGGATTGATAAGAACTCATCCTTATAGGTATAATAATCAATTAAATGGTATGGATGGTTTTTTTATCGCAAGGCTTATAAAAATTTAAATATAAATACTAAATTGAAAAATAAAATTAATATAGCTGCTTCTATTCTTTCTGCTGATTTTTCTAAATTAGGACAAGAAGTTAAAGATGTAGATAAAGCAGGAAGTGATATGATTCATATAGATGTCATGGATGGAGCCTTTGTTCCTAATATTACTATTGGTCCTTCTGTAATATCTAAGATAAGACCAATAACAAAAAAACCTTTTGACGTACATTTAATGATAAATGAGCCAGCAAAACACATAGACGATTTTATATCTGTAGGAGCTGATATAATAACAATACATTATGAAGCTGATCAACATCCGATAAGAACACTTGATTATATAAAAAGTAAGGGGGTAAAAGCAGGCATAGCTATCAATCCAGCAACCTCAGAAATAGTGTTAGAAAGTTTACTTGATTATACTGATTTAGTTTTAGTTATGTTAGTAAATCCAGGTTTTGGTGGGCAAAAAACTATACCTTCGCAAATTAAAAAAGTCAAAAATGTTCACAGTATGATTAGAAAAAAAAGAAGGAAAATTTTTTTAGAAGTAGATGGAGGTATAAACTCAAAAAATATAAATACTATTACTAAGGCAGGAGCAAATTTAATTGTTGCAGGAAGTTCTATATTTAAAGAGGGCCCAAAGTATTATTCTAGAAATATTAATTCGCTAAAGGTCTAACAGGTCATACAATGAAGATAACTAAGGTTGTAAAACATTTTTTACTAAGGACAAAAATATATAATTTTTATTTATTAAAAAATAATATATGTGATCTATCTTTTACACCAAAAGATGCTTGGCCTGGAGATCCAGTGATAGGTGATCAGTTGGTTCAAGGACATTATCATTTAGCTAATGAAAAAATCTATTCTCCAGAAAATACATTATGGCATATTTCAAATAGTAACAAATTTTGGTTAAAAGAAGTACATAGTTTTTCATGGTTAAGACACTTAAAAGCTAGGTCTGGTCCATTAGCAAGGAAACACGCCAAATATTTGATATTAGATTGGCTTAATCAATATAGAAACTGGAACTTACAATCCTGGGAATTAGAAATTTTATCTAGAAGAGTTTCAGCATGGATTACCAACTTTGATTTCTTGTTAGCGGAAAAAGATAAAAATTTTTCAGAAACTCTTTTAGAAAATTTATTTAAGCAAATTAAACACCTAAGAAGTCAAGCAAGTATAAGTTATTTTCAATCCTTAAAAAAAGACATGGGTTTAGAGTTAAGCTCAGTAAAAAAAATAAAAATATTAAGAGGGCTTTTTTTAAGTTGTATATGTTTTGATAATGAAAACGAAAGTTTTAATAAATATAGTAAAATATTAGAACAAGAATTAGAGAAAAGCTTTAATAATGAGGGTATGCATTCAAGTAAGTCGCCATCTTCACAATTAACCATATTAGGTGACTTAGTTACTATAAGAGAGGCTATGCTTTCTAAGCAACTTAATATACCAGACTTTTTAGAGTTGAATATAAACAGATCCTCACACGCTTTAAGATTTTTTAGAAAACCTAATGGCAGTTTTGCAGCTTTTAATGGATCAAAAAAAGAAACAAAGTTTCTTATAGATAAAATTTTAAATTTAGCTGATGGTAGGGCACGTGGCAAAGGACCTCTAAATCTTTCACAAAGTGGTTTTGACAAAATAGTATGTCATGGAACTAATATTTTTGTAGATACTAGTTGCAATAATGAAAAAATGTTGTCAAAGGTTCCGCATGCTATAGAAATAAATATCGGAAAAACAAAGTTATTAGGTTCATGTGGAACAATTTTTGAAAAAAATAAAGATTGGAAAAATAGTTTGCTTTCAGCATCGGCTCATTCAGTATTAGTCATTGAAAATACGGATCCACAAAACTCTATATTAGAAAATAATCCAGCAACTTATAAAAGGTACCAAAAAAATGGATCTGAAGTGATGTATTTATCACATAATGGTTATAAAAATAAATTTTCAGCTATTTGTAGCCGAATAATCGAGGTAAATAAAACTGGAGAGAACATTGCTGTTCTGGATCAAATTTATTCTGAAAAACTATTAAACTTTAAAATCAGAATGCATCTTAGTCCGAAATTAAAAGTCTCATTGTCTCTTGATAAAAAAACGGCAATTATTCTTTTCAGTGACCAAGGGTGGAAATTTAAATTTCAAGGTAACGTAAAGCTTGCTTTAGAGCCAAGCATATTTGTCGCAGATGACGGTATAGTAAAAAAAACTAGCCAATTAATCTTGAGTGGAGAAACTATTAATGAAAAAACAGAAGTTTTATGGGGGTTTGCTAAAGGTTTATGATATTATACAGCCAGCAACAGATAAGCCAACTCCAAACCCCATCATCAGATATTTGTGCTTATAGGAAAATTCTTTCTTATTTTGTAATAAATTAATGGCTATCGGAATGGTAGCAGAAACAGTATTACCTAAGTTCTCAATTCTATTAAACCATTTATAATCAGGAATATTTAATTTTTTTTGTAGTTTATTTAGAACTACCGCACTAGCTTGATGATAAATAAATTTATCAATATCTTCCATGCTATAGTTTGCTTTTTCTAAAAGCTCTTTTGTAGCTTCCGGTACTAGGTTTAAGGAAAATTTTAGAACAGCTGGGCCATCCATATAAAGATTATTTATACCATTTTTTTCTTTTACAGTTAAAAATTCACTGCCATCTCCTGCGGTTTTAAAAATAAAGGGTTCAATTTTATTTTCTTTAGATTTTTCTATAATGACAGCAGCAGCTGCATCACTAAATATGGGTCTAGAAGTTCTATCATTTACAGGAATATATTTTGAATAATAGTCAGCGCATAATATGATTATTCTAGAGGCACAGTCATTCTTAATAAGTGATGTAGCTACTGATAAAGCATAAACAAATCCTGAGCATCCTTGATTAATATCAAATGCCAACGAGTTTTTTCCCAATCCCAATTTATCTTGCAATAAACAAGCTCTAGTGGGTAATGGTTTACTAGGAGATTGTGAGACATAAATGATACCATTAACTTCTTTATTACTGATTTTGTTTATACAAGTCTTGCCTACTTCTATGCTTAAGGCTTCAGGACTTTGGTTAGCACCAAGTACATATCTATTTTTAATTCCTGTTTTTAAAAGAAGCCTCTCATAGTCCCAATCGGGATTAATCTTGCATAAGTCTTCTAGACTTTCCTTTTTTTGTCCTAATTCATAATGACTTGAAATAATTTTGACCATCTAATATCTGTTAAAAATTAAAGAATTTTTATTTTTTATATGTTATGAACCTAATATAACTTATAAGAAAAACATTATGCAAGATTTTTATGGTTTCTTTTACGAAAACAAATTTTTTTATAAAGCGTCTTTTGTTTTAATTACTTCTGTAATAGCTTTATTTCTCGCAAAAAAAATATTTTATAATATGGGATTTGTTGATAAACCTAACTATAGATCAAATCACAAAAAGCCAGTATCTCTTGGAGGAGGCATAATAGTTATTCCTCTTATAATCTTTACATCTGAAATATACAATTATAACTGGGATAAAAACGTTTTAATTACTTTAACAATTCTTTTTCTAATATCTTTATTTGATGATATCAAAAACATTAAACCATTACCTAGGCTTTTATGTCATTTTTCATCAATTGCCCTCTTTATAGTTTTTTATATAACCCCTCAGATAAATGACTTAATAAAACAAAATATTTTTATATTCTATATAAGTACAGTTTTCATGATTATATCTGTAACATGGTTTATAAATGCTTTTAATTTTATGGATGGAATAAATGGAATTACTGCTGTAGAAACTATATCCATATGTGCTGCTCTGTTATTAATTAATTATTTTCTATATAAAGAAGTTAACCTATTAGCTTTGGCAATATTATCAGTTACTGGAGTATTCTGTATTTTTAATTGGACACCTGCCAAAATATTTTTAGGAGACTCTGGTAGTATCTCTTTAGGTTTCTTGAGTAGTTTCTTGCTAATTGAGCTAGCTATAGCAGGTTTTTGGCTATCAGCTATAATTTTACCACTTTATTACATAATTGATACTAGTCTAACAC
>NZIN01000052.1 GCA_002689905.1 Rickettsiales bacterium | reverse complement strand
GAAAAATTAAAAGATTTTAATTCTTATGATTATTGGAATAATTTAAATGATCAAGAAATATACTCGTTTTTAATAGATATCAAAGGCATAGGTCCTTGGAGTATTAAAATGTTTATGATTTTTTGTTTAAATCGTCCAGATATTTTTTCTGCAGATGACATAGGCCTTCTAAAAGCTATGGGGAAAAATTATTTCAATAACATTCGGCCAACCAAGGATGATGCTGAAAATTTTTCATTGAGATGGAAACCTTGGCGTACTACAGCTAGCTGGTATTTGTGGAGAAGCATAGATCCAGAAGTTGTTCTTTATTAAATGTTTTTTGGCCATTTATTTGTTAAAGAAAAAACTTTTTCCAAATATGCTGATATTTGAAAACATCTTTTATCCTCATAGTGAGGTGCTACTACTTGAATTCCAACCGGCAAACCTGAACTAGAAAAACCACAATTAATTGTTGAAGAAGGATGTTTTGTAAGATTAAAAGGATAGGTAAAAGGAGTCCAACTAAATAAATCTTTACTTTCATAATTTTTAGGTATTATATCATCACATTCCAAAGGCAAAACCGGCATTGTTGGGCCTATTAGAACATCAAACTTTTCAAATAAATAAGATAAGTATGTAGCATTCTCAGCTCTTTTTGCTTCAGCAGCTAAGAAATCAAATACAGTAAATTTATTACCCTCACCAATGAATTGCAAAAAGTTTTGATCTATTTTAGAAAATTCTTCCTTATCTATTTTTTTTGATAAATTTGCAGCTCCTACATACCACATTGTTTTAAAAATATCTGCTGGATTATTTGGCCAAATTATTTTGCTATCAAAAGTTAATTGTAAACCTTCTTTTTTAAGTTCTTTTAAAATATTTTCATAAACAACATCAACAGAATTTTCTAAGGAAATTTGATTAAAAAAGTTTTTCATACCCCAATATTTAAAAACACCAATTTTTAAATTCTTAACATCATTTAAATCAAATTCATTATAATTATGTTTATCGTAAGGCAGAGAGTACCAATCATCTTTATCTGGTTTTGCAATAACATTCATTAAAAGTCCCCCGTCTGCAACAGTTCTACTAATTGGGCCTATATTTGCTACTGTGCCAAATGGGGAAATAGGATAGGCCGGCACTTTCCCAAAAGTAGGCTTATGTCCAAATAATCCACAAAAACTACAAGGTATTCTAACAGATCCACCTCCATCTGTACCTATAGATAAGGGACCCATTCCAGCTGCAACAGCTGTAGCAGAACCTCCTGAACTTCCGCCTGAATTCAGTTTGGTATTCCATGGATTTAAAGTAGCCCCATATTTTTTACTTTGTGTAGTTCCCTTATGTCCAAACTCAGGAGTTGTAGTTTTACCTAAAACTATACCGCCTTGTTCTAGAATTTTTTTTACCACTGGAGCATCTTGGTCACTTGTAGTTGGCAAGCTTTCAATAAATGATCCCCTTCTTGTAGGATAATCTTTTGTAACTAATAAATCTTTAATACTAATTGGTACTCCATCTAAAATACCTTGAACTTTTCCAGCGCTCCAACGTTCTGAGGATAATTTTGCTTGTTGTAATATTTTTTCCTTATCGAAGCAGACAAAAGCATTTAATTGGGGATTTTTATTATCTAATTGTTTAATTATTTCCAAAGAAACTTCTAATGGATTAGTTTTTCTACTTTGATACATTTTTATTAAATCAGTAGCTGATAATTTATATAATTCATTTTTCATATTTATATTTTAATTTTTATCATTATGATTACAATATATATTTCAATTAAAGGTGTATAAATGAAGCAGTTTATTGATTTTTATATGGTTGTCATATCACCATGGTGTTATTTAGGCTTAAATAGATTAATTTCAATTTCAAAAACATATGATATAAGAATTAATATTAAACCTATTGATATATTTGCTATCTTCAAAGAAAACGGCACTAAGGGTGTTAAAGATAGACCATTACCTGTGCAAATAAATAGAATTAATGAATTAAAAAGGTGGGGGAACTACTTAAATATAAAAATTAATGAAAAACCGAAATTTCATCC
Source organism: Rickettsiales bacterium (assembly GCA_002689905.1). GTDB lineage: Bacteria > Pseudomonadota > Alphaproteobacteria > TMED109 > TMED109 > TMED131. The sequence goes on along the minus strand of NZIN01000052.1, from coordinate 14,195 downwards.
TGTAGACCCAGATATATCATCTAAAGTCATAATTGCTTCACTACTATTTGATAATGACTTAGAAAAAACTTTTACACTTACAAAAAATCTTTGTGAAGCTGTTTGGGTAAAAAATTTAAATATATCAGATGAAATTGTAATAAACAAAATTTGCGAACATCTAGACCTTAATAATAAAACAAAAACTTTGTATAATAAAGATGAAGCAATTTTAGAAATTTTAAAAAATAACACCCTAGATGCCAAAAATAATAATGTATTTGGTGTCCCTACTTTTTTATATAAAAACGAATTATTTTTTGGCCAAGACAGAATGTTTATGTTAGAGCAATCTATCAAAACAAACACATGAAATCTTTTTTTTTAATTATTATTATTTTTAGTTTTACTAAAGCTATCATAGCTAAAAATATTATTTTTGAAACATCAGGAATTGCAAAAGTAGGAGAAGATTGTTTTATTAGCGTATCTATAAAGGACGAAACAAGATTAAGTATTGAGGAATTACAATTAAATATTTTTTCTACAGATATTAATGAAAAGTTAATAGGAAGATCAAATATTACATTTAAAAAATTAAATAAGAACCAACCTTTTGTCACTAGTATACCTATAAATTTTGAGAATAAAGAAGAGTGTAAAGCTATTAAAAATATTAAGATACACGTAAAGAATTGTATTAAAAATCAGCAAAATAATGAAAAATGCAAAAGTCTAATAAAAATAAAAAAAAATTTAAAAGATAATTATTTAATTAATACTACTATAATAAAAAATTCTTCTTTTTTTAATTCCAATAATAACGAATTATATTTAAAAGAGTTCGGTATATATTTAAAAAATTTAAATTCTGATTATGCTCTACGTTATAAAATTAAAGATTATACTAACGGTTTGATTGTAGTAGAAGTAAATAACTCTAGTACTTTCGCTGTAGGAGACTTAATTACTGAAGCAGAGATGACAGAAATTTATAATGTTTCTCAACTTAAAAGACAATTAGAAAAAATTTCTAATAATAAAAAGCAACATATCTTAATAAATTTTATTAGAAATAATAATGAAAAATTAGTTGCGGTGAAAATAAATTAGGTTAAATGTAAGATGATGAAAAAAGAACAAAAAAAGGATTATAAATTTTTAAATAAAATAGACACCCCTAATGATATTAAAAAACTAACTAATCAAGAATTATTAGTTTTAAGTGAAGAATTACGCTCTTTCATGATAGATAATGTATCTAAAACGGGTGGTCATCTTGGTGCTGGACTAGGCGTCGTTGAACTAACAATAGCGTTGCATTATATTTTTAATACTCCAAAAGATCAAATAATATGGGATGTAGGCCATCAAACTTATCCTCATAAAATTTTAACTAAAAGAAAAAATAGAATGCACACTCTAAGACAAGGAAAAGGCCTATCCGGTTTCACAAAAAGAACTGAAAGTATATACGACCCATTTGGTGCTGCTCATGCATCGACTTCTATTTCTGCTGCTCTTGGTATATTAGTTGGTTCAAAAATTAGAAAAAAAAATAAAAAAGTTGTAGCTGTTATTGGTGATGGTGCAATGACTGCAGGAATGGCTTACGAAGCATTAAATAATGCTGGTGCCATGAAACATCCACTAATAGTAATATTAAATGATAATGATATGTCCATAGCCCCACCAGTAGGAGCAATGAGTGCTTATTTATCAAAATTAATTTCTTCTGGACCTTATAGAGGATTAAGAAATGCAGCTAGTCAATTAGCAAAAAAGTTTCCCAAAAAAATAGCTGTTACCGCAAAAAAAGCAGAGGAATATGCTAGAGGTTTTTTTACTGGTGGAACATTATTTGAGGAATTAGGCTTTTATTATATTGGACCCATTGATGGTCATAATTTAAACCACTTGTTGCCTATTCTTAAAAATTGTAGAGATCATTCTAAAAAAGGCCCTGTACTTATTCATGTCGTTACAAAAAAAGGTAAAGGATACATTCCTGCTGAAAAATCAGATGATAAATTTCATGGTGTAGGAAAATTTAATATTTTAACAGGTCAACAAAAAAAAACTGAAAGCAATAAATCTTATACTAAAGTATTTGCTGAAAGCCTAATAAATATTGCAAAAAAAGATAAGAAAGTTTGTGCAATTACTGCAGCAATGCCTTCAGGAACTGGACTTGATTTATTTATGAAAAAATTTCCTACTAGAACATTTGATGTAGGAATAGCTGAACAACATGCCGTTACCTTTGCAGCAGGTTTAGCTTGTGAAGGAATGAAACCTTTTGCAGCAATTTATTCAACCTTTCTGCAAAGAGCTTATGATCAAGTTGTTCATGATGTTGCTATACAAAAATTACCAGTTAGATTTGCAATAGATAGAGCTGGTCTAGTAGGAGCTGATGGTCCAACTCATGCTGGATCATTTGATATTGCATTTCTATCAAACTTACCAAACTTTATCACTATGGCTGCTTCCGATGATCTAGAGCTTGCCAGAATGATATATACCTGCGCTGACATAAATCATGTTCCCTCAGCATTTAGGTATCCTAGAGGTTCTGGATTAGGTTTAGATATAAAAGAGCCCGTTAAAAAGCTAATAATAGGAAAAGGAAGGATTGTAAAAGAAGGAAATGATGTAGCTATACTTTCCTATGGAACTAAACTGCAAGAAGTTAAATTGGCAGCAAAAAAATTAGAAAAGTATAAACTTACTTGTACAATTGTAGATGCGAGGTTTTGTAAACCTTTAGATAAAAAATTAGTTTTAGACTTGTGTAAAAATCATAGACTATTAGTTACTATTGAAGAGGGAGCAATAGGAGGGTTTGGTAGTCATGTAACAAATTTTTTAGCTAATAATGAAAATAATTTTTTGCAAAAAGTTTTACTAGAGTGCATCCATCTTCCAGATAAATTTATTGATCAAGATACACCTTATCATATGTATTCAATAGCAAACATGAACAGTGAAAATATTATAAAAAGAATACTAAAAAAACTAAATATTAAGAAAAGTTCAACAAAGGTTTAAATTTTATTTTTTCTTCCACACCATTCATAGTTTCTACATTAACTTCCTTATAAATACTCTTAAAATAATTTATTATTTCTTCTATTAATACTTCTGGAGAAGATGCTCCAGCGGTAATTCCAATATTGTTAACTTGATTCAACCATTCTTTTTGAATTTCTCCTACGTTAGCTACTCTGTGAACTTTAACTCTCTTTTTTGTAACTATTTCTGCTAACCGCTTAGTATTTGAAGAGTTTTCTGAACCTATCACTAAAACTAGATCCGACTTTCTAGATAGTTCACTTACAGCTTCTTGCCTATTTTGTGTAGCATAGCATATATCATCTAGTTCAGGCCCAGTGATATTTGGAATTTTTCTTTTTAAAATTTCTATAATATTTTTTGTATCATTTAAAGAAAGGGTGGTTTGCGTTACATAGGCCACTTTATCTTTAGGATTTATTTGTAAACTTTCTGCCTCAGACTCATTTTGAATAATTATAAGGTCTTCAGGAATTTGTCCTTGTATACCTATAACTTCTGGATGTCCTTTATGACCAATTAATATAATTTTATAACTTTTATCAAAATATTTTTCTGTTTGTTTGTGAACCTTACTAACTAGTGGACATGTAGCATCTAAGGTTAAATGCTCATAGTCTTTTGCTTGGTCTTTTATTTGCTTTGCAACGCCATGTGCACTAAAAATCACTCTTGATCCTTTTGGAATTTCCTCTAATTCTTCAACAAAAATTGCTCCTTTTTTGCTTAAATCTTGAACGACTCTTTTATTATGTACTATTTCATGTCTTACATAGATTGGAGCCCCATATTTTTCAATAGCGAGCTCTACAATTTCTATTGCTCTTTTTACTCCTGCACAAAAACCTCTAGGAGAAGCGAGTAAAATATTTATTTTACTATTCATTTTTTTCTAAATAGTGTGGCGTAATAAAAGCATCTAAAATACCTGTTTTTTCATCTAATTCAGCCCAATTTTTTATACTGAAATGAATTATAGATATGGCTCCCGTCGGATATAAAGATTTAGCAACATAATCTAAATCTGGTCTTGAGTTAAAAATTAAATACTTTAGGCTTTCAGATATACTTGGTTCATGTCCTATTAATGCTACTTTATTAATATTATTATCTAAGGCTTTAAGTTCTCTTATTATCTCTGTATAACTACACAAATATAATTCTTTTCTTTTATGAATTTTATCTTTTATTTTGCTAAAAATTATATTACTAGTTTCTAAGGTTCTTGCTGCAGAAGAAGATAATATATAATCTGACAATATATTATTATCGTCAAACCATTTGCTTAAAAGCCTTGCCTCTTCAATACCTCTAACATTTAATTTTTTTTCATAATCATTTGTGTTTTCTTCAAATTGGTTTGCTTCACAATGTCTTAGTAAAAAAAGGGTTTTCAATTATTACTCCATACCTTTAAGAGCATAATCTAAATCATATATTAAATCATCGATGTCTTCAATTCCAACTGATACTCTCACAAAATTGTCTAGTATGCCTAACTCTTTTCTCTTTGATTGATGTACTGACCCATGTGTCATAATGGCTGGATGTTCTATCAAACTTTCTACGCCTCCAAGAGATTCTGCTAAAGAAAATATTTCACATTTTTCCAAGAATTTTTTAGTATTCTCTAAATTTCCTTTTACATAAAATGATACAATTCCTCCAAAACCATCCATCTGAGATGTGGCAAGCTCTTTTTGCTCAAAACTGTTTAACCCTGGATAAATAACTTTTTCTACCAATGCATGTGACTCTAAAAACTCCGCTACTTGAATAGCATTAGAGTTATGTTTATGGACTCTGATTGGAAGTGTTTTAAGACCTCTTAAAGCAAGAAATGCATCAAAAGGCCCTTGGACTGCCCCAACTGAATTTTGTAAAAAAGCTAGTTCTTCTGCTATTTCACTTCTATTAGTAACTATTACACCTCCAATCATATCCGAATGTCCATTTAGATACTTTGTAGCAGAGTGCATTACTATATCTGCTCCAAGCTCTAAAGGTCTTTGATTAATAGGACTGGCAAAAGTGTTGTCTACTACAGTAATAATATTATTTTGAGTTTTTCCTAATTTTCTTAGGTCTACTAAAGTCAGCATTGGATTTGTCGGAGACTCCACCCAAATCATTCTAGTTTTATCTGTTATAAATTTCTCAATGTTTTGAAAGTTTTTATAATTGATAAATTTAAAATTAATAGCATTTTTTTTAACTTTTACTTTCTCAAACAACCTTCTTGTTCCACCATAAAGATCATCTATTGCTAACACTTCATCACCTACATTAAGCAGTGATAATATAGTATCTGCTGCTGCCATTCCTGAGGCAAAAGCAAAACCAAAATCCCCTCCTTCTAAGCTTGCTACACATTTTTCATATGCATCTCTAGTAGGGTTTTGCGTTCTTGAGTATTCATACCCTAGATGTTTTCCTGGGCTTTCTTGAATATATGTTGAAGTAGCATAAATAGGAACCATGATAGCTCCTGTTGATTTATCTGGCTCTTGTCCAGCGTGTATAGCTCTAGTTGCAATACCTTTTTTTTTTGTATTTTTAAGCATTTGTTTCCTTTTTTTTAAGATACCATAAAATGTCTGTTTTGTTTATAACTCCGTAAAATACATTTTTCTCATATACAAATAAATAATTTTGTTTTTTCATTAAACTTATTATTTTTTTATAGTCCTCGTTATAATTAACTTTCTTTACTTTTGTAATATTATTTTTAATAGTACTATCAAAAGATTTTGAGCTAACCCTATCTAGTAAATCTTCTTCCGTAATAACGCCAACTAATTTATTATTATTAGTTTCAACAAGTAAAAAATTAATTCCATTTTCGTGCATCAATTTAAATGCCAAAGAACATTTACTGTTATTATTTATTTTAGGAATAGAGTTAGATTTATTCAAATGTGAGACCAGATCTTTAAGATTCTCATTTTTTTTTCTAGAATTAAATCCTTCTTTAATTCTCCAACTTTCATTATATATTTTTCTTAAATATTTATCTCCTGCATCACATATTAGTGTTACTACATTTTTCTTAACTTTTTGAGATCTACAATATTTTAAGGCTGCTGCTAATAATGTACCTGATGAAGATCCTGATAAAATCCCTTCACTTTTTAATAAATTTCTACAACATTTTATAGCCTCAAAATCACTTATTGAATATGCTGTGTCTATTAGACGAGTTTTTAATAAAGGAGGACAAAAATCTTCACCTATACCTTCTACAATCCATGACCCTACATTATTACTTATATTTCCTGTTCTAACTAAGTCTTTTAAAATAGACCCTTTAGGATCAGCTAAAACTAGCTCAAAATTTTTAATCCTAGATTTCAGAAAATGACCTACTCCTGATATAGTCCCTCCAGTTCCTACTCCGGCAACAAAAGCATCAATTTTCCCATTTAGTTGTTTATAAATCTCTGGGCCTAAACTCTTCATATGAGACTTAATGTTTGCTTTATTAGAAAATTGATTTATGTAAAAAGCTCCTTTATCTTTGGCAATTTTTTTTGCAATTTCTAAATAATATTCTGGATGTCCATTCATGACATCAGAACGAGCAACAATAACTTTTGCTCCAAGTGCTTTCAAATGATAAATTTTCTCTACAGTCATTTTGTTAGGAACTACTATAATGATTTTGTAGCCTCTTTTAATTGCTATAATTGCTAATGCTATTCCAGTATTACCAGCCGTAGCTTCTACTATAGTGCCGCCTTTTTTTAAATAACCTTTTTTTTCTGCCTCAATAATCATATTTTTAGCAGGTCTGTCTTTAATAGATCCTCCTAAATTAAAGGACTCTAATTTTAGGTATAAATTACATGGTCCAGTGTCTAGATTGTTTACCAATAACATTGGTGTATTTCCTATTAAGTCTAAAGAATCTTTATAAATTGTCATATTACTTCCTTACTGCTGGGGTTTCAACTTTAAGTCCATTTCCTCTCCATGTCATATAAAGTTGTAAAGCATTATACTCATCTGAAAATATTTTAAAAGGTAAAGCTCTAGCTTGTTCATTACAAAACTGTATTCTCCTATGAACAGAAGCAATTTTTGACCACCTTAATAAATATGTAGGAAAGCCATTTATATGACCTTGGCTTATTTTTTCTGCTCTTAGATTTTTTCCTACCCTATCATCATGACATTGATTGCACGATAAACCCATTTGTCCTATTTTTTTGAAGTAAAGCTTTTCTCCTAAATCAAACCATTTTTTATTTTTATTATTTATTTCTACATTTTGCTTAAGATTTTTTGATTGGAATGATATCAATGTTGACAGTGCTAATAAATTCTTACTTTCTACTTTGAACTCTGTAACATTCATCTTTTCCTTTCTACATATATTTATTTGCTGCTCAAGATTAACTAATTTTTGTTCTCGATTAACTTTTGGAAATTTTAATGAAATACCTTTCATGCTTTTAACATCTCCATGACAAGTAAAACAAGAACTTTCAGGAAAACCTTCTTTTTCATTCCAAATTCTTCTACCATGTTCTATCCAAATAAATGCAGGGTTTGTAAAATCATCGTCCTGTATTTCTTGTGTAGATGGTTCTGAAAAATGATATCCTGAAATCAGACCTTCGGCATAAATAGTATTATAAAAAAAAAATAATAAAGTTATGTGAAGACAAACATAACATTTTCTATATATATTAAAGTTAAAAATCATATTTCACAGGAAGAACCTCATCGCCTTTATCATTAAGTACTTTTAAATACCCCCTTTTGTAAGTTGTTCTTGCATAATCATCTTTCCATTCTATTTCAATTAGTCCTGACTCTTTAGCAGTTATAAAAAAAGCTAAATAAGGGTTAGCTGATACCCCAGAAAACCAATTAGCTTTAAATACTATTCTTCCGTTGTATTTAGCAATTACAGATTGAATTATTAACCTTGGATAAATAACTCCTGTTTCTTCATCTCTTCGAACACCTGTCTCCATTTCATGCTCAGCAAGAGTTTTAATTTTAACTTTTTCTCCTATTTGAACAATTTTTTTATATTTTAATCTTCTTAAGCTTTTCATTTAGGAACAAGCTCCTAACATAACATCTACATAATTTTTTTTCATGGCAACTCTCCCATCGCTCATTTCTGCAATTACCATCAAAAAAGAACTTGTTCTCATTCTACATCTAAATGAAACTTCAGCATCTCCATGCTCTGGAAAAAACTCATAAACTGCTACCTCAGGAAAAGGATTATCTAATGCGAGTATATGAACTTTACTTGGGTAATCTTCTATTTTCATAGAACAATTTACCTTAAAAGTAATTGGAACAACATTACCATCCTCTACTGTTGCTGGAACTTGTAATTCTATTAAGTTATCTAAAACCTTTCTTTTACCAATGATATTCTTAATTATTCTTTCTGTTTCCTCTTTATTTGGCTCAATTCTGAATGTTTGTCTATAAGATTGGAATCTATCTCTGTATGGATTTCCGTTAGATAACGCTCCTGTGACTTTCATAAAAAAAGGTAATGTTAATATAAACTTTAATATGTTTCTTTTTGTTTTTTTCATAATTATTTTAAAGAATACAAGTACTCTACTATATCTTCAACTTCTTGTGCAGTCAGTATAGTTTTATTAAATAAGTTTGACGGAGTTCTAGGATATTGGATGTTGACAAAATATGCAGGCATTATTGTATTTGGATTGATTAGTTTAGAATTTATTACTCTCAAACGAAGTTCATTCCTTTTATAAATTGACCCAATTCCTTCTAGAGAAGGTCCTATATTGCCCTGAAATTTTGCTTTAGTAGGTACTTGATGGCATGATAAACAGTTTACCTTTCTACTAGAAAAAACCTTTCTTCCTCTTGCAATACTTCCTATCAAACTTTTATTAATTTTATCTGCAGTAAAGTTATTATTAATTATAAAGTGCTCATTGCTATCTTTACTGTATATTTGTACTACAAACACATACATTGAAAATAAAAGAATAATTAATTGCATAATTTAATATGTTACAAAAATTGCTATCTTATTTATATATGTAATTTATAATAAAAATAAAGATTTTAATATGAAACCTTTATCAAAAATAAAAGTTCTAGACTTTACTACATTATTACCAGGACCCTTAGCAACTTTAATGTTGTGTGAGGCAGGAGCAGAAATAATTAAAGTAGAAAAAATTGGAGGGGAAGAAATGAGAAAAGCCAAACCTCTGATTGGTAATGAAAGTATTCTATTTGCAATGCTTAATAGAGGGAAAAAATCTATTGAGATTAATCTTAAAAACAAAGACTCTCTTAAAAAAATAAAAACCCTTATAAAAGGCTGTGATGTATTAGTAGAACAATTCAGACCCGGGGTAATGGATAAACTTGGCTTAGGCTGGAAAACTGTAAAAAAGTTAAATAGCAAATTAGTTTACTGTTCCATTACTGGATACGGACAAAATGGGGAAAAATATAAAAAGGCAGGGCATGATATAAATTATCTTGCGGAAAGTGGCTTACTAAGACTTTCTACTGCAAAAGACGGATCGCCAATAGTTCCTATTACCCAAATTGCTGACATAGCAGGTGGAACATACCCAGCTTTTATGAATATTTTACTAGCTTTATTCAAATCTCAGCGGCAAGGCTTAGGTTCATATATTGATGTCTCTATGTATGAAAACCTTATTCCCTTAGCCTGGCTTGGGCTTAGTCAAAATATTAATGGAAGTTTTAATAGTAAAAGCCGCTTGCATTTGAATGGTGGTCTAGCTAGGTATAATATTTACAAAACAAAAGATAAAAAGTTTATTGCTTTAGGAGCACTAGAAAATAAATTTTGGCTAAAATTTTGTCAAATTATTAAAGCCCCTCAAGAGGTAATCTCAGAAAAAGGTTCTCAAAAATCTCTAATTAATAAAGTACAAAAAATCATTGAAGAAAAGAATGAAAATTTTTGGAAAAAAAAATTTGATAAAGAAAATGACGTATGTTGTACTGTCATAAATGATTTGAACGATTTCATGAAAGACTCACATATAAAAAATAAAAAACTTTTTGAGAATAATGTAATTATAAATAAAAAAAAACTATCTTCAATTCCGACTGTTTTAGATAAGTCTTTAATCAAAGCAAAAATAACTAGCAAGGCTCCTAAACTTGGACAAAATAATAATTTAATAAAAAAATAATGACAATCACAGTTTTAACAGAAAAAAAAATACAAAAAACTATTCCTAAAAATTTTTTTGATGGCTACAATGTAGAGTTATTGGATATTAATAGAGGGGATTTAAAAAGCTTCAAAAATGAAGACTTAATTGTCTTGCTAACTCAAAAAATACTTAGTAGAGAAAATAATGCATACAAAAAACTGATAGATAATATTAAAAATAAAAAGATTAATATGATAGAGATTGCTTTTAAAAAATCAAAATTAGAAAATAAAAAATCTTATTCCGATTCAATTATCTACGGTTTTGAAGATATGACTTTAAACTTAATTTTAAAAATTATAAAAAACCACAGCAAAAATTAATGGTACCTCACAATAAAAATTTAAATAAAATCATTACATATGAACCTGGAAAGTCCGGAAGAAGAGGGTCTAAAAGAAAAATTATTAAATTATCTTCTAATGAGTCACCTCTGCCATTAAGCGCTAATACGATAAATAAAATTAAAAATATCAATATAAATTTAGCCAAATACCCTGACCCTCAATGCACTAAATTGAGAGAAGTATTAGCAAAAAAATATAAATTAAAACCTAATAATATAATATTTGGTAATGGTTCAGATGAGCTGTTCTATTTAATATCTTATTGTTATCTAAATGATAAATTTGAAGGCTTATATAGTAAGCATGGATTTTTAATATATCCAATAGCTATAAATGCAGCTTCTGCTAAAAGTGTTTTTGCAAGTGAAAAAAACTATAAAGCTGATGTTAATCAGCTTTTGAAAAAGAGTAATAAAAAAACTAGAGTTTGTTTTATAGCCAATCCAAATAATCCAACAGGAACATACCTAAATAAAAAAGAAATAATTAAATTAAGAGAAGGTTTACCGAAGCAGTGTTTGCTAGTTATTGATTCTGCATATTCAGAGTATGTTGTGGAGAAAGATTATTCTGATGGTTTAGCCTATGCTAAAAAAAGAAATGACATTGTAGTAACCAGAACATTTTCAAAAATTTATGGAATGTCTTCTTTAAGATTGGGTTGGGCCTACTGTCCAGAAAATATAGCAAAAATTTTAGAAAAAATTAGGCCCGCCTTTAATATTAATTCATATGCTCAAGAAATTGCTATTAATATTTTGAGAGATGATAAATTTATAAAAAAATCAATCGAACACAATTTATATTGGAAAAAATGGCTAGCTAATGAATTAAAAAAGTTAGGAATAGAAGTAGTTTCTGGAGTTGCTAATTTTATTTTAGTAATCCTCAATAAAAGCAGTAATGCATCATTTCTTGCAGATGAACTTGAAAAAAATGATGTTTACGTAAGAACACTCAATAATTATAAACTAAATAACTGTTTAAGAATATCTATTGGTTCTGGAAAAGATTTAAATAAATTAGTTAATTTGATAAAGAGAATATATAAGGAGAGAAAAAATGATTTTATATGATTATCCAAGAGCTCCAAATCCCATGAGAGTAAACTTATTTATTAATGAAAAAAATATTGAAATTGAAAGGGTTATAGTTGATTTATCCAAGCATGATAATTTAAAACCTAAGTTTTTAAAATTAAATTCTTGGGGTACCGTACCTTTTTTATCTGTAAAAGGACAAATAATAAAAGAATCAATTGCTATTTGCAGGTATTTAGATTGTTTATATCCTACTCCACGCTTGTTTGGTAATACTCCTCTAGAACAGGCAAAAGTAGAAATGTTTAGAAGAAAAATAGAATATGATGGAATGCAAGCAGCAGGAGAGGCCTTTAGAAACTCAGCTAAATCTTTTAAAGGAAGAGCTTTTGCTGGGCCTGTTGCCGTTAACCAAATTCCCGCACTTATAGAAAGAGGTAAATTTAGAACAGAATTATTTTTTGAATTTTTAAATAAAACATTAAAAAATTCACGTTATGTAGTGGGAAATAAATTTAGCATTGCCGATATAGATGCTTATGTAACCCTTACATTTGCAAAATGGATTAAAATAGATGGTACAAAAAAGAGAAAAAATATAGAGAGATGGAAGAACAACCTTGAAAAAAGAAAGGCCTTTAAAAAATATTTTAATCTTTTTAATTAAATTTATAGTATATAAGTAGTTATGAGTAATTTTGATTTATTTAGTTCTGATAAAATTAATAGTATTGTATCTGACACTCTAAAGGGCTGTGATGACGGCGAGTTATTTTTAGAAGATAATCTATCAGAAAGTTTTGTTTTTGATGACAATGTTTTGAAGAGTACTACTTATAATAAATTTAAAGGTTTTGGATTAAGAGGTATAAAGGATGATCTGACAGGGTATAGTCATTCTAGTGATTTAAGTATTGATTCATTAAAAGAGGCATCTCAAACAGTTTCATCTATTAAATCTGGGTATAATGGTGAAAAAATCATAGATCCAAGTAAAACAAACAACAAACTTTACACCGATCAAAATCCTATTGATGTCAAAGGCTATGCAGCCAAAATTAAATTATTAGAAGAAATAAATAATTATGCCAGAAGTTATGACAACAAAGTCAAACAAGTATCAGTAAATTTATCTGGTTCATGGCAAAAAATAAACATTTTAAAGCCTTCGGGTATAAAATTGTCTGACATACGACCATTGGTTAGATTAAATGTAAGTGTTACTTTAGAAGAAAATGGTAAAAAAGAAACAGGGTCAGTAGGTTTCGGGGGCAGATATTCATACAACGATTTCTTTATAGAAGGCAATTGGAAGAATGAAGTTAAAAAAGCTATAGATCAGGCAACTACCATGCTTAAAGCTATACCAGCACCTGCTGGAGAGCAAACTGTGGTTTTAGGACCTGGATGGCCAGGTATTCTATTACATGAAGCCATTGGGCATGGCCTTGAGGGCGATTTTAATAGAAAAAAAATAAGTGTGTTTACTGAATTAATGAATTCTTACGTGGCTAATAAAGAAGTTACCGTTTATGATGATGGTACAATAACAGATAGAAGAGGTTCTTATACAATTGACGATGAAGGAACACCTTCTCAGAAAACTACTTTAATTGAAAATGGTAAACTAATAAATTATATGCAAGATAGGCAGAATGCTAGACTCATGAATACTGAGGCTACAGGTAATGGAAGAAGACAATCTTACGCTCATCAACCTATGCCGAGAATGAGTAATACTATTATGGCTAATGGTAAACATGATCCATCTGAAATACTCAAAAGTACAAAAAAAGGTATATTTGCTAAGACATTTGGAGGTGGTCAAGTTGATATAACTAATGGAAAGTTTGTTTTTTCAGCTAGCGAAGCTTATATGATTGAAGATGGTAAAATAACAAGACCAATAAAAGGTGCAACTTTGATTGGCTCTGGTTTTGAAGTACTAAAAAAAGTGTCAATGATAGGAAATAATATGGAATTAGACCCTGGTATAGGAACTTGTGGTAAAAATGGTCAAGGAGTACCAGTAGGTGTTGGGCAACCTACTTTAAAAATTGAAGGGTTAACAGTAGGTGGAACAGAAACTAAGTAAGTAAATATTAGTTAATATGAATATTTCTCATATATTTTTTTAATTCCTTCCTCATTATTGTCATTCCAGATAGATAACATCTCTGAGGCTTGGTTTTTTCCTGAGTGAGCTATTTCTTCTAATTGATTTAAATAGCCAGTTTCATCATTACCAGATGAATCATGCATTTTTCTATTTTTTAAACCTTTTTTAGAGATTGCAATTAATTCTTTTGCATAATCTTTAATAGAGTTATTATTAATGACTAAATCCATACCTTTTAATGGTACTTCCTTATAAGCTTTATTATACATTTCTAAAGTCCAGCTATTAGCAAAACTTTCAGCCTCGTTTAGTGCTTCACTATCATATAATAATCCTACCCAAAGGGCTGGTAATGCACATAAACTTCTCCAAGGGCCTGTATCGGCCCCTCTAAACTCAATAAATTTTTTAAGCCTTATTTCAG
>NZIN01000051.1 GCA_002689905.1 Rickettsiales bacterium | reverse complement strand
TCAAACTCTTAAGTTTGATCTTAAAAAAATTTATCGCTGACCCGACACATATCACTAACAAAGCTTATTAGCTTAAAGATTCATATGCGTCGGTCGCTATATTTAACCGTCGCCTATAAATCCCTTTTTATTATTCAATTTTCAAACAGCATACCGTTTTTAAACGGAAACTAAACTTTTACACCTAAGGATAGACAGTGTCAATTAAAAATTAGGTAGACAGCATTTTTTTTTTGTCATTTAATCAATTATGTCGATAATGGTCAAATTTAAATCTAAAAATAACAAAAAAGTTCTGCAAATAGAGTTATGTAATATTGAAAAAAACAATGCAATTAGCTTAAAAATGTTAGATTATATGATAAAAAAACTTTCTGATACTAACTATGTAAATAAATTTCAATGTTTAGTTATTACTGGTGTTAATAAAAGTCCTTTTAGTGCTGGTGCTGACCTAGATGATATAGAAAAATTAATTAAGAAAAATAATATTGATTATTATCATAAAAAACTAAGCGTTTTAACAAAATTAATTTCAAACCTTAAAATACCCAGTATATGTTTAATAAGATCATATTGCTTTGGGGCCGGCTTAATTTTAGCTCTTCATTCAGATTTTTTGTTATCAAGTAGTAAAACTTTATTTTGTATTCCGGCAGCAAGACTCAATATAAAGATACCAAGGAATCAGGTTATGTATCTTAAAAGAAAAATAAATGAATCTTTCTTAAAAGACATTCTATTAAGTTCAAGAACTTTTTCAGCAACTGAAGCCTTACAACAAAATGTTATTAGCGCTTGTATTGATGAAGAAAATTTTGATAAAGAAGTAAATAAATATCTAATAAAACTAATAAAAAACCAAAAAAATATTAATAGCTATTTCCTTAAATTACTGAAATCATAAGTATTATTTATAATTTTTTAAAGTAAAGTTAGTTAACTATTTAATCCAATTATTTATTATTGTAAAATAACAAAAAAAATTAAACATATGAAAAAAAATTATTCGAAATTATTTATACTTTTTATTATGATATATAGCAGTTGTTTATTATTAAATGCTTCTGCCATTAAACTAGCAGTACTAAAATTCGGATCTGTTAATTGGGAATACGATGTTATAAAGCATCACCAATTAGATAAAAAGAATAAAATTAATATAAAAAAAATTGAAATGACAAATAAAGATGCTACTACGTTAGCATTTTTATCAAAATCTGTAGATATATTTGTTACTGATTGGATTTGGGTAAGCAAACAAAGAAACAGAGGAAACTTAGTAACATTTATACCTTATTCTAATTCCTCTGGAGCATTGATGACTGTAAGCAAACAAAATATTAAAGGTTTTTTTGACCTTAAAAATAAAAAAGTTGGTGTGGCAGGTGGGTCGTTGGATAAGTCATGGCTTTTTTTTAGAGCTTATGGAATAAAAAAATATAATAAAGATCCTCTAACATTTTTTGATACATCTTTTGCAGCACCACCATTAATAAATGGCTTATTAAGAAATAATCAATTAGACGCTGCCTTTAATTATTGGAACTACTCAGCAAGATTAGAGGCTCAAGGCTATCAAAGTTTTATTAACTTACATCAGGTTTTACCTTATATAGGTATTGAGGGCGAATTACCATTGATAGGGTATGTATTTAGAGAGAGTTTTCTTAATAAAAATAAAGAATCTTTAATGAAATTTATTAAAACTTCTAATGAAGCTCGAAAAATCTTAAGAGAATCTGATCAAGAGTGGGTTAGAATTTCTGAAATGACAGGAGCGAATGATAAAGTAATGTTAGAAAAAATTAAAGATAGTTTTAGAAAAGGTATTCCAAGTGAAAACCATGAGTTAATGAAAAAAAATATTAAAAATGCCTACAAAATTTTAGGAGATATAGGTGGTAAAGCACTAATAGGCGAATCAAAAGAACTATCTCCAGGAACCTACTGGAAAAAATAAAATGATTTTTAAAAGCTCTAACTCTTTTTTATTTAAAACAACATCCTTATTATTACTTTTTTCTGCATGGGGAATAATCTCATTTTTCTTAAAATCAGAAACACTACCCTCTCCCTTATTAGTTTTTTTAAAACTTAAAATAGATATTTCTGACGGAACACTCCTGTATCATCTTATAATTACATTACGTAGAGTTCTAATTTCATTCTTAGTTGCAATGCTTATAGGTGTTACGCTAGGTATATTGATGGGAAATAATAAGAAAATTGATAGTTTACTGGATAATTGGAATATCATATTTTTAAATATACCTGCATTAGTATTAATAATATTGTCTTATGTCTGGTTTGGACTTACAGAATTAGCAGCAATTATTGCTGTAAGTTTAAATAAAATTCCAAATGTAGTAGTAACAATAAGAGAAGGTGCTAAAGCTGTCGACAGACAACTATTAGAAGTTGCTGATATATTTAAAATAAATAGATTAAAAAAATTTACTTTATTTTATTTACCTCAATTATATCCGTACTTAATAGCTTCTGCTCGAGGAGGTATTTCATTAATATGGAAAATAGTTTTAGTAGTTGAACTTTTAGGACGAAGTAATGGTATAGGGTTTAAACTTCACGAATTTTTTCAGTTTTTTGATATTACATCAATTCTAGCATATACCTTTGCTTTCGTTGTTGTTATGATTTCTATAGAAAATTTTTTATTTGTACCCCTTGATAATGTCGTAAATAAATGGAGATCTAAATAGTGACGCAAATTTCCGTTGATATAAAGAAAAAAGAATTTTTTAACACTTTAAATAGAGAATCATCTCATATTGCTATAAAAAAACTTAAGCTAAAAGTATTAAAAGGACAATTTTGTTCTATAATTGGACCTTCTGGTTGTGGAAAATCTACACTTTTAAATTTGATATCAGGTTTAGATAAAAGTTTTGATGGAGCTATAAAGTTTAATAGAAATAAAAAAGTTGAACAACTTAGAGTTAGTTATATGTTCCAAACTCCAAGATTACTTCCTTGGTTAAATGTTTTACAAAATGTTGAAGTAGTATTAAGTAAAGCACAAATAAAAGAATCAAAATCAAAAGAATTTCTTTCTTTAATGGGCTTAGAAAAATTTTTAGATTATTTTCCTAATAAATTGTCTGGAGGAATGCAGCGAAGAGTTGCCTTAGCTCGTTCTTTTGCAGTTGAACCAGAATTATTAATTTTAGATGAGCCTTTTGTTTCGTTAGATGAACCAGCAGCTAATCTATTAAGAAATATGCTTTTAGATTTGTGGAGTAAACAACCTACAACAGTTATATTTGTAACTCATAATATTAGTGAAGCTATCTATTTAGCAGATAAGATTATATTTTTATCAAAATCTCCTGCTAGGGTTTTAAAAGAAGTTAATATAAATAATACTAGACCACGAAATAGTAATAGTGAGAGTATTCAAAAAATAAAAAAAAGTATTTTGAAAAGCAATAGTTCTATTTTGAAAGGCGAAATTTGATTTATGAATAGAAATAAGAATATATTAGAAGTAATAAAGTTAAATAAATCTTATAATAATTTTGTAGCTTTAAAAAACATAAATATAAAGTTTTGCCCAGGTGAACTAGTAGTTCTTTTAGGCCCAAATGGCGCAGGCAAATCTACATTGTTTTCTATCTTATCTGGTATGTTAATACCAGATCATGGTGATTGCTTTATAGATAGTTATAGTATTAGAGAAAACTCTGTAAAGGCATTAAAAAACCTTGGAATTGTATTTCAAAGTTCTACTATAGATATGGAGCTAACTATTTTAGAAAATTTATTTTTCCATGCCAGATTGCATGGAATAAAAATTAAAAAAATAAAAAGTGATATATTAGAAGAACTTTTAGCTAATAACCTAATTAAAAAAGCTGAAAATAAAGTAAAAACTTTATCTGGAGGAGAAAGGAGAAAGGTGGAACTAATTAGAGCACTAATACATAATCCTAAATTATTAATTATGGATGAACCCACAGTTGGCTTAGACCCAAATAGCAGAAAAGATTTATTAGTCAAAATATTAGAACTTAAAAAAAATAAAAAATTATCTGTCTTATGGGCAACACACTTAGTAGATGAAGCAGATAAAGCAGATAAAATTGTAATATTAGAACATGGAAAAGTTCTTATATCTGGAAAACCTAAGGAGATAATGAAAAAAACTTCTTCTCGTTCTCTATCAGAAGTATATTTTAAATTAACGGAGGCAAAAAAATGAATATATTTAAAGTAAAATTTTTAATCTTTGCGACTTTTGTTTCTATATTGATGTCAAATAAAGTAAACGCTAAGTATATTTTTGTAAGTAACGAAAATAGTGATACTGTAACAGTTTTGAATAGTGCTGATAAAAAAATTATTAAGACGATAAAGACTGGAGGAAGACCTCGTGACATTAAGATTAGTAATGACAAGTCGAAAATTTATGTAGTAGTAAGTGAAGAGAACCATATAGTTGAAATAGATATTAGTAATTTGGAAATTGTGAATTATATAGAAAGTGGAGATGACCCTGAAATTTTCGATATTTCTCCTGATGGGCATATTTTAGCAGTATCTAATGAAGATGATAATGAATTAACAATAATTGATATTAAAAACAGGAAAAAGATTGCGATTATTGAAAATGTAGGTGTTGAACCTGAAGGTGTAAATTTTTCTTTGGATGGGAAATATATTTTTGTTACATCAGAAGGCACTAATTCTGTAATAGTAATAGATGTAAAACAAAAAAAAATAATCAACGAGATTTTAGTAGGCAATAGACCTAGAAGAGGTATTCTAACGAAGAATGGTGAAGAGTATTGGGTTAGCAATGAATTAAATGGGAGTGTAACAATAATAAGCACCAAGACATTTGATATTTTAAGAAATATTAAATTCACAATTAAAGGTATAAGAGACCAGAATATTACACCAGTTGACTTTGCATATTCAGAAAAAAATAATAAAGTTTATGTAACTTTAGGCAGTGCAAATTATGTTGCAGTAATAAACTCTTTAAATTATAAAATTGAAAATTATATTTTAGCAGGATCTAGAGTATGGGGAGCAGCTCTTACTAAAAATGAAAAACAATTAATAGTTACTAACGGCAATAGTGATGACATATCTATTATTGACTTACAAAAAAATATTACAATTTCTTCAATCCCTGTAGGCAAGACACCACATACTGTTAGAGTAATTAAATAATATGAAAAATATTTTTTTATACATATTAATTATTTTATATTCTAGCCTATTAAAGTCAGATGACCTTAAAAGTTATAAAATAATTTTTTTAGATATTACAAATGACCTAAGTTATAGCAAGTGGGGAATTCATCCTGTAGATATCAGGTCTAATCTTAAAAAGGAAAAAAGAGCATTAGCTGGTGCAAAGCTAGCTATTCAAGATTCTAAGAAATTAAGAAGATTAACTAAAACTGATTTTATATTGAAGCACAAAAGAGTGAAAGATATTAATCAAGCATTTAAATTTATAGAAAGTGAAAGTGTAAATAGTTATGATGCCGTATTATTAGATTTACGAGTGACCAATGTAGAAAAATTGATAAAAATTCTTAATAAAAAATCAAAAATTATATTTTTTAATATTTCAGATCCAAACAATGACCTCAGAAAAAAAGTGTGCCTGAAAAACTATTTGAGTTCATACCCTAGCTACAAGATGTTAACAGATTCACTTTCTCAATATTTAATTAAAAAAAAGCTCAATAAAACTCTAATGCTGACTGGACCATTACCGTCAGATTTAAAAATGAGCACATCATTTAAAGAGTCTGCTGAAAAATTTGGTCTAAGAATAATTAAGGAAAATTTTTTTGTAAATAATAATGATCCTAGAGTAAGAGATAAAAACAACCTTTCTTACTTAACAAAAGAAAAAAGATATAACAATGTATTTGTTTCTGATACAGATGGCGAATTTGCTTTAAGTGTGCAAAATGCAACAATACGTCCGGCCTTAGTTTCCGGTTCATCAGGGTTAGTGCCTAGAGCTTGGCACTGGTCTTATTTAAGACATGGAGCTCCACAACTCAATGGTAGGTTTGAAAGAATGAATAATAGGCGAATGGAGGGCAAGGATTGGGCCGCATGGATTTCTATAAAAACAATTGTGGAGAGCGTTTTAAGAATACAGGATATTTCTAATAATAATATTTTAACCTTCATCAATAGTAACAAAATACAAATAGATGGTTCTAAAGGAATCAGTCTTAACTATAGAAATGGAACTAATCAATTAAGACAAACTATTCTTTTGACATCCTCTAATAATTGGGTAACTGCAAAAGCTCCATTAAATGAATTTCAAAATAGTGATAATAATTTAGATACGATTGGATTAACTTTAAATGAAACTCAATGTGGAAAAGAGGAATAAATGTATTTTAATCATTTTGCATCTGCTTTATTGGGTTTATCTATAAGAGAAATAAAAAAATTTTCCAAACAGAAAGGAAGGTTGTTTTCTGCTATAGTAAGACCTGCTTTATGGCTATTCGTTTTTGCTGCTGGAGTAGGCTCTGCAAGAGGTATTGACCCAGGTATATTAAACTTTTATCCTACTCAAAATATTAATTATTTTGAATATATTACTCCTGGTTTATTGGGGATGGTATTACTCTTTAGTGGCATGCAATCTTCTCTATCAATGGTATATGATAGAGAAATGGGAGTTATGAAAATTTTGCTAACAACACCTCTTCCTAGATGGTACTTATTAGTATCAAAATTGTTTGCTGGTACTATATTGTCAATAATACAAGCTTATTGCTTTCTGATAATTTGTTTGCCTATCGTTTATATCAGCACTCCATTTATAACTAATATTTCTGGATGGATTTTTGCATTTCCATTTATTCTTTTATTCTCATTAATGTTAGGAGCCTTAGGACTCTTACTTTCCGTTTACATTAAACAGCTTGAAAACTTTGCTGGGACTATGAACTTTGTTATATTCCCAATGTTTTTTATATCCTCTGCTCTATATCCACTTTGGAGACTACTAGATAATGGAGCTTTGTACATTTACTACATAGCAAAATATAATCCATTTACTTATGGGGTAGAAATGATACGTGCAGCTAGTTTAGGTAAAATATATTATGAAGGTTTAATAGTAGTTTTCCTTTGTACTATTTTATTCATGTCATTAGCTATAAGGGGGTACAATCCTCAGAAAAGTATTTTTAAAAATCCTAAAAAAATTAGATCTAATGGAAAAAGTTGATAACATAGTCAACTTAGTAGGTAATACTCCACTTATAAGGTTAAAAAAAGCGTCTGAAATGACGGGTTGCAATATATTAGGTAAAGCGGAGTTTCTCAATCCTGGACAGTCAATAAAGGATAGAGCTGCTTTAAATATGATTATGGAATCAAAAAGTGATAAAAAGCTAATAGTAGAGGGGACTGGTGGTAATACTGGAATAGGCTTAACTGTAATTGGCAATGCATTGGGCTATAAAACAAAAATAGTAATGCCAGATAACCAAAGTGAAGAAAAAATAAAATTACTTAAATATTTAGGAGCAGAAGTAATTCTAACCAAACAGCTTCCTTTTACAGACCCAAGAAATTATATACAATTAGCAAAACAAATTGCTATAAATGAAAATGCTATTTGGACAAATCAATTTGATAACATTGCTAATAGAGAAGCACATATTAAAACTACTTCTCAAGAAATATGGAAGCAAACAGATGGTAAAATTGATGCTTTTATTTGTTCAGTAGGAACTGGAGGAACTCTAGCCGGAAACTATATAGGATTAAAAGAAAAAAATAAAAATATTAAGGTTTTTTGCGCAGATCCATATGGATCAGGAATGTACTCTTGGATTAAAAAAGGTATACCTAAATCAAGTCACAGCTCTATAACAGAAGGGATAGGTCAAAGTAGAATTACTAAAAATCTAGCAGGTATCAAATTTGATGGAGCCTTTAAAGTTCACGATAAAATAGCTTTAAAAATTATTTATGATCTCATTAAAACAGAAGGTCTCTTTTTAGGCCCTACATCAGGCATAAATATAGGCGGAGCAATTAAATTAGCTAAAAAAGTAGGTCCTAATAAAACTATAGTTACAATTTTATGTGACAGCGCCGAAAGATATACTAGTAAGATTTTTAATAAACGCTTTTTAGTAGAAAAAGGTTTTGATATTAATACACTGAATATGAATTAAAATGTTAATAAAAAGTACTTGGCTTAAAAAAAAATTAAATAATAAGAATGTAAAAATTATTGATGCCTCATGGTATTTACCTAATTCTAAAAGAGATGCTTATAGAGAGTTTAGAAATAATCATATTAAAAATGCTGTTTTTTTTAATATTGATAAAATATGTGATGATAACAATAGCCTTCCGCACATGCTTCCTTCTAAAAGAAAGTTTGAAATAGAAGTAAGTAAATTAGGTATAAATAATTATGATACTTTAATTATATATTGTAATACAGGAGTTCTAAGTTCTCCTAGAGTATGGTGGACATTCTATCTTTTCGGTCATAAAAAAGTATATGTTTTAGATGGAGGGCTTAAGGCATGGAAAATTTCGGGAGGTGTTTTAACAAATCATAATAATAAATTTATTAAGTCTAATTATAAATGTAAAAACATGAAAAAGAATTTAGTAATAAGTTATTCTAATCTAACTTCTATTTTAAATAATAATAATTTGCAGTTAACAATACTAGATGCTAGACCAATATTAAGGTTTTTAAAAATTGAAGATGAACCTAGAAATAATATTGGAAAAGGAACTATTCCTAATAGCGTTAATTATCCCCAAACTTTATTTGACACCAATGGTTTCTTAAAAAGTAAAAAAAAAATTAGGGAAATCTTAAAAAACCCAATTAATAAGAATGATTTAATAGTATGCAGTTGCGGATCAGGAATAGCAGCATGTAATATAGCTTTTTCATTGCAATACATAGGTAATCAAAACTGGACCTTATATGATGGATCTTGGACAGAATGGTATTTAAAAAAAAAAATTAGTTAGTATTTTTTAATTTATTTTTTTCTGTACTTGCTACAACGCATGATATGGCAGCATCTCCAGTTACATTAACTGCAGTCCTAGTCATATCCAGCAATCTATCTATGCCAATTATTAATGCAATACCCTCTGATGGGAGTCCTACCTGATTTAATACCATTGCCAACATAATCAAGCCAACTCCTGGCACTCCAGCTGTTCCTACAGATGCCAAGGTTGCCACCATGATAACCGAAATAAAGTCAGAAATATTTAAATCAACACCATAAGCATTAGCTATAAATACAGTGGCTACACCTTGCATAATAGCTGTACCATCCATATTAATTGTAGCACCTAGTGGCACAGAAAAAGAAGCTACAGATTTATTAACTCCTAAATCTTCTTCAACTGTTTTTAATGTTACAGGTATAGTTGCAGCGCTACTTGCTGTAGAAAAAGCAAATAATATAGTTTTCTTCATTTTACCATAAAAATATTTTATCTTAACTTTTGTAAATATTAACAATAGAGCAGAATAAGTAATAAAAAAATGTATAAATAATACTATTAATACTGTAAAAAAATATGAAGCTAGCTCTGTAATAGCACCAAACCCTTGAGACATGAAAGTTTTCAAAATTAAAAAAAATACACCGTAAGGAGCAAAAAACATAATAACATCTATCATTTTTAAGAATAAATCATTAAAAGAAATAAAAGCATCTTTTAATTTACTTTTTCGTGTTTTATCCAATTTAGTAATAGTAATTCCTACAAGTATAGCAAATATTATAATTTGAAGCATATTCCCTTCAGATAAAGCCTTTAGAGGATTTTTTGGAATTAAACTTTCTATGACGTTAGAAATGGGAGGAGGACTTTTTATTTCAATATTATTTTCGATTGAGAAGTTTGCATTGCTTCCTGGGTCTATGAGATTAGCAAACAATAAAGCTAAAGTAATAGCAATAAAAGTAGAAAATAAATACAAAAAGATGGATTTTCCTCCTATCCTTCCTAAAGACGCCGTATCTTCTAAATTAGTAACTCCACTTACTATTGAAAAAAAAACTACTGGTACTATCAGCATTTTTAAAGAAGAAATAAATAAGCTTCCTAAAACATCTACTGAGCTAATAAAAAGCTTAATAGTGTCTGGTATAAAAAAATTTATAAAGCTACCTAAAAATATTCCTAAAAGCAAAGAAATTAATATTTTATTAGTCAATGTCATAATATTAATATAAAACAATTATTGATATGTTGCATCACAAAACATTATATATAATTTTTAATCTATTCTTTATGATATTTTTTGTTTTTTCTGCAGAACAAAAAAAACTATTGATAAAAAAAG
>NZIN01000050.1 GCA_002689905.1 Rickettsiales bacterium | reverse complement strand
TATTAAATTTTCTCCCGTGAGGGCTTTATTCTCAGTTTTTAAACCAAATGGGTTTATAATTCTTCTATTAGATAAAATAGTAAGTTCTAAGTTTTCTAAAAATTCAATTTCTCTAATTACTCCATTCCCACCGACCCATTTACCTTTTCCTCCACTGTTTTTTCTGATAGCAAATTTTGTTAATCTTACAGGGTAGTACCATTCTAAAATTTCAGGATCAGTTATACTGGTATTGGTCATATGACAATGTACTGCATCTGCTCCATTGTTTTTAAAAGAAGCACCTTCTCCTCCACATATAGTTTCGTAATAACCAAAACTTTTATTTCCAAAAGTTATATTATTCATAGTTCCATAACAAGCAGCTTGCACTTTTGTTGAAATATTTAAAACATCTATTAATGTTTGTGAAGTTTCTACATTACCAGCAACTACAGCAGACGGATACTTAGGGTTTAGCATAGAGTTTTCCGGTATTATTATTTTGATATTTTTTAAAAAACCTTCATTTAGTGGAATATTATTAGTTACTAATGTTCTTAAGAAATATATAACTACTGATTTAGTTACTGCTAAAGGAGCATTAAAGTTATCCTTGAGTTGTTTAGAAGTTCCATTAAAATTTATAATTAATTTATTTAGTTTCCTATCAAAAAAAATTTTTACTTGAATTACCGCCCCATTATCCATTTTAGCTTTATATTGAGAAGTAGGTATTGACTTTATTGTTTGAGAAATTATTTCACTACAGTTTTTTTGAATAAATTTTACATAATTATTAACTGTTAACTTTCCATATGAATTAAGTACTCTTTTTAGTTCCAATATACCTTTTTGATTTGAAGCTATTTGAGCTTTAATATCATATAGGTTTTGTTGGGCGTCTCTTGAAGGAAGTTTGCCAGTATTCAAAAATTTTAATATTTGCTTTTCTTGAATTTTTCCATTTGCCAAAACAGGAAAACCATCAAAGACAATTCCCTCGTCCAGTATACTTTTTGAAAAAGCTGGCATTGATCCAGGAGTTATTCCTCCAATATCTGAATGATGAGCTCTATTTGCTAAAAAAAATAATATAGATTTTTTTTTACTATCTAAAAATGGAGTTACTACGGTTAAATCAGGTAAATGTGTTCCACCTGAAAAAGGATCATTATGAAGTAAACTTACTCCTTTTCTAAATAATTTATGATGTTTTTTAATAAGAAACTTTATGGTATCACTCATAGCTCCTAAATGAATTGGTATATGTGGAGCATTTGCTATTAATTCTCCTTTGCTATTGAATAAAGCACAACTAAAGTCTTTTCTCTCTTTAATATTAACAGACTGTGCAGTTTTTTTAAGAACGATGCCCATTTGATCAGCAATAGAAAAAAATAAACTATTAAAAATTTCAAGCATTTCTGGATTAGGGTTTTTAACAGGAATATAATTTTTCTTTAATATGGAACATTCTTTTTGTTCTAAACTAAAATCATCAGTTTGTAGTTGTTTCATAGACCAATTTTTTTCTATAAAAATCGTCGTATTAAAGTCGCTAAAAATAGCTGGGCCTATAATTTTAACATTTTTCTTTGAGAAATAAGAAGCGTTAAATTTTTTTATTTTCTTCCACTCTCCATTATAATAAAAATTTGAGGTCTCTTTAAATTTATTTTTTCCTTTTGAATGATTCTTAACGCTGATTAATTTATATTTATTTAATGTAAAAACTATCTCTAGCTCAATTGAGTCAATAAAAAGTTTTCTATTTGTGTAATTGAAACCAAATAACTTTTTATGTTTCCTAAAGAATTCTTTTTTAATATCTGAAATTCTTTTATTTTTCAGCTGTATAGGTATTATAGTATCGCAACCATAATATTTAATTCGTAATGTATAGTTTTTTTTATTAGACTTTTTCTCTGGAAACAGTTTATCTATTTTAAATTTTTGTTCTTTTATTACAGCTAATTGCAAAACTTTTTCTACTGAATATTGGTTGACAGATCCATACTTAGATAAACCTATTCCATAGGAGGACAAAACACTAGAATAAGGGCTAAAAATTATTTTTTTTATTCCTATTTTTTCTGCTATTTTGCAACAATATTGACCAGAAGCTGAGCCAAAAATTAATAAGGCATGTTTTCTGATATCTGATCCTTTTTGAATAGTAATTTTTTTAATAGCACTTACCATATTTTCTATAGCAATATTAATAAAAGACTCTGCTACTTCATGTTTGTTTTTTATTAAATATGCATCTTTTTTCACTTCGTTATAAATTTCTTTTAATTTATTATTAGCCTCTCTAATATCTATGCTTGATTTTTTATTTTTTCCAAAATATTTTGGAAATTCTTCTTTAGAAATTCTACCTAAGCTTAGATTACAATCAGTAAGAGTAAGAGGTCCATTGTTTCTATAACATGCTGGGCCAGGAAAGGCCCCAGCGCTTTCTGGGCCTACTATAAATCTTTTATTTTCATATTTAACAATGGAACCTCCACCAGAAGCTATACTTGATATATCAAGACTAGGAGTTTTTATAAAAATACCTGAAATTATAGTTTCTGATTTTTTTTCAATTTGACCGTCATAGTTCCAAATATCTGCAGACGTACCCCCCATATCAAAGCCAATAATTTTTTTTATTTTATTTTTTTTTGCAATTCCTATGCCTCCATTGACGCCTCCTGCTGGTCCAGAAAGAACTGAATTTTTCCCACTAAATTTATAGTTGCTTGTAAGCAGGCCATTAGATTGCATATAAAAGATATTTTTAGCAGCACAATTATTTTCTATAAATTGTATATAATTTTGAATAAGTGGATTTAAATAAGCATCTACAAGAGTAGTAAAACCTCTACTAGTAAAATTAATTGTGGGACTAACTTTATTACTACAAGATATATTTATAAAGCCTATTTTTTTTGCTATATTTTCAATTTTTTTTTCATGAACAGGATAAGTAAAACTATTTAAAAGAACTATAGCAATGGAGCGATAACCCTTTTTAAAAAACCCTTTTAAATCCTCTAAAATTTTGTCTTCATTTAATTTAATTAATATTTTTCCTTTATAGGTAACTCTCTCATCAACTGCTAGAATACTAGAAAAAATGTTGTCTTTTCTTATAAAATGCCTTGCAAAGATATTCTCTCTTTGTTGAGTGCCAATTATAAAGTTATCATTAAGGCCCTTAGTAACAAGTAATAGTACTTTACTCCCGTTTCTCTCTAATAAAGCATTAGTGCCAATAGTTGTACCTACTTTAATATTATCTATATCGTATTTAGAATATTTTTTATAATTTCTTTTTATCTGATTTATTCCTTCTAATATAGGGTTATAAGAGGTTATTCTTTTTTTGCTGAGCACTTTTTTAATAATAATTTTCTTGTTAGGAGAAATTCCTATTACATCAGTAAATGTACCTCCTTGATCTATCATAAAATTCCAATATTTTTTTTTTTCCATTATGACATTGTCCTATTAATTGATATATATAGTAACAAAACTTTAATTAAAAAATAATATAATATGAGTATATGGGGAAAATTAATTGGTGGAGCAGCAGGTATGGCCTTAGGAGGGCCAATAGGTGCAATTTTAGGCATAGCAGCCGGCCATGGTGTGGATAAAGTAAGTTACAATAACTTAGCTAACCGAAACGATATATACAATAGATCGAAAAAAGAAGAGGTTTTTGCCTCAAGTGTTATTGCGTTGTCTGCTAAATTAGCAAAAGCAGATGGCAAAGTATCTAAAAATGAAATTTTAACTTTTAAAAAAATATTTGAATTTTCTAAGGAAGATGAAATAGCAGTTGCCGATATATTTAACTCAGCTAAAAACTCTGTAGATGGTTACGAAGAAATAGCTAAGCAAATATATGAAGTTTTTAAAAATGAAAAAGCATTACTGATTGAAATTTTAAATGCATTATTTTCAATTGCATATGCAGACGGTTACTTGCATCCGAAAGAAAAAATCATGTTGCATAATATTTCAAAATTTTTTTATTTTTCAGACCAAGAGTTTGATAGCATATACAATATCTTCTATAACAGAGGAAGCAAACAAAAGGCTGACCATAAAAGTAGTTACAAAATATTAGGGGTTTCTGAAAATTTAGATATAAATGATATTACACTTAAATATAAAAAGCTTGTTAAAGAATATCACCCTGATCGCCTTCAAGGAATGGGTTTACCAAAAGAGTTTATTGAGTTAGCCAACCAGAAACTAGTAGCAATCAACAAGGCTTACAGTGAAATAAAAAATGAAAAAACAAAAAAAGATTAATTTTATTAATGAACTTTCACCTAACTTTTCTATTAGAAAAAATAAAATAAAGTATATTATACTTCACTATACTGGAACTAATAAACTTTCAGAAACCTTAAGTATATTTAATGACCCTAATTCAAAAGTAAGTTGTCATTGGCTAATTTCTTCAAGAGGAATATTATACAAAATTGTTGAGGAAAAGAATACAGCATGGCATGCAGGTATATCTTATTGGAAAAATAAAAAGTTATTAAATAATGAATCTATTGGAATTGAGCTGCAGAATAATGGACATGGTTTGAGCTATAAAAAGTTTCCAAGTAATCAAATTTTAAAATTAGAAGTTTTGTTAAAAAATATATTAGAAAAATATAAGATAGATAAAAGGAATGTGTTGGCACATTCAGATATAGCGCCAGAAAGAAAACTAGATCCAGGAGAGTTATTTGATTGGAGTAACCTTGCAAAAAAACAATTAGCGTATTTTCCAGCTATCAAAAAATATAGTAGTAAAAAAAAGTTTTTTTTTCATCTAGGGCAGGTTAATAACGATATTTACTTTATAAAAAAAATGTTATCAAAAATTGGATATAAATGCACAAAAAATAATATCTTTGATATATATTTAAAGCTGGTAATTGAGGCTTTCCAAAGAAGATTCTTGCCTGAGCGCATTAATGGAATTATTGATGAAAAAGTATATAATAGAATAATAGAAGTATCTAAAAATACTTGACATTTTGTGTTATAAACAAAAACTAGTATAGAAGATAGTCGAGCAGCTACTTTATATTTTTATAAAGAGGAAAGTCCGGTCTCCAGGAGTAACGGTGCCGGGTAATACCCGGCAAAGGCGACTTTAGGGATAGTGCCGCAGAAAATATACCGCTAGTTACTAGTAAGGGTGAAATGGTGTGGTAAGAGCACACCGCATCCATGGTAACATGGATGGCATGGTAAACCCCACCGGGAGCAAGACCAAATAGAGACTAAAGACTCCAGTTTATAGTCTGGGTAGGTTGCTTGAAATTAATAGTAATATTAATTCTAGATAGATTGCTGCATAATACAGAAACCGGCTTATAGACTATCTTCATAGTTTATAGGAACAAAAATAGTACATATATAATATATAAGTAGAACATATAATATTTTTTTATTTGTGTCATTGACGACCATAAATTCCCATGTTAGCACTATAAATTACCATATTAAGAGGGTTTTTTGTGACAGAATTTGTGGGAAAGTTTTTAAATAGAATTGACAGGAAAGGAAGAATTAGTGTTCCTGCATTGTGGAGACCTAAATTATTAGGGAAAAGTTTTTCTGGAATTGTGGTGCAAAGTTCAGATAATTATAATGCCATAGAAGGTTATTCTCAAAAATACTTAGAAAGATACCAAGATTGGTTAGATACAAAAGATCCACTTCTTGAAACTAATGAGTATGAATCAACATTAATTTTTGGTTCCTCTATGTTGCCTTTTGATCAAGAAGGACGAGTTTTATTGCCTGATATTTTAAGAAAAGAAGCTTCTTTGCATTCAGAGGCATTATTTGTGGGAATGGGTAGAAAGTTTAGAATATGGTTACCTTTGTCATTTAAAGAATATGAAAAGAAAGCAAGAGAATATATGAAGAAAAGAAAAAAAATATAGACTAATATGTTAGCTACAAAACATATTCCTGTAATGATGGATAAGGCTATAGATGCTTTAAATGTGCGTGATGATCTGAATTATATAGATGTTACATTTGGAATGGGTGGATATTCTGAAGCTATTCTAGAGAAGGCTAAATGTAACTTATTGGCTCTTGATAAAGATTCATATGTAAGCGGTTTTGCAAAAAAAATAAAAAATAAATATAAAAAAAGATTTTCTTTTATTAATAAGGACTTTAATAGTTTAGATAATATTCTTGAAAGAAGAAAAAGTATTTCCATAAATGGGGGTATAGTTGCAGACCTTGGAGTATCATCTATGCAAATAGATGATGAAAAAAGAGGTTTTTCATTTATGAGAGATGGTCCTTTAGATATGAGAATGAATTGTAGAGGTATGAGCGCAAAAGACCTTATTAGTAACGCTGATGAGAAAGAATTATCAAAAATACTTTGGGAATATGGTGAAGAAAAACAAAGTAGAGCAATAGCAAGACTTATTGTAAAAGAGAGAGAGCTTTATGCTATAGATTCAACTTTTAAACTTGTTAAAATTATAAAAAAGGCTAAAAAAAATTATTATAAGAAAAAAACTCATCCAGCTACTCAAACTTTTCAAGCAATAAGAATTTATATAAATAAAGAACTAGAATCTTTAGCTGGTTTACTAAAACTATCAGAAAATATTTTATTACCAGGAGCCAGATTAGTAATTATTACCTTCCATTCATTAGAAGATAGAATGGTAAAAATATTTTTTAACAAACTATCAGGAAAGCAAAGTAACTTAAACAGGCACTTACCGCAATTAAAAATTAATAAAACTATTAAATTTAAAGCCCTTAGTAATAAACCAATAAATCCAAGCGTCGAGGAAATAAATGAAAATAATCGAGCTAGGTCTGCAAAGTTAAGAGCAGTGGAAAGAATTGTGATTTAAGTTATGAAAAAGATAATTTTATTAATATTTACGTTCTCAGTATTATTCATATTTCTCACCTTTCTTAATTATGAATTAGAGGTAATAGGAACAAAGGTTAAAAAAATTGATTATCAGAATCAAAAACTTGAAAATGAATTAAATTTTCTAAAAAGTGAATGGGAGTTTGTTAACTCTCCAGAAAATATGAGCTTATTAACAAATACACATTTAGGATATAAGCCGGCTCAATTAATTACATTACACGATTTTATCAATATTATCTTAGGACAAGGCAAAAATAGTGAATAGTTTTTTTCAATTAGACTTTAAAGACAAAAGTAATTTGCAGATTAAAAACCAAGCTAAAAGGTTACTTGTTATATCATTTTTAATGGCTACAGCAGGCTTAGTTATAATGATGAGAATAATAGAGCTTTCATTACCAGATAAAGAAGTAAATGCAAATAAACATGAAACTAGAATAGAAACTCTTAATACAAGCAGAGGTTTATTAATAGATAGAAATAATAGAATTTTAGCCTCAAATATTTATATTTATAATTTAAAAGCTTATCCAAAAAAAATAAAAGACCCTATAAAAACATTAAGCTTACTTAAAAAAGAAATAACTCTAAATAATAGTGATCAAGTATTAGAAAAAATAAAAGATAAAAAAAAATATGAAATATTAATTAAAAAAAATATTATAGCACCTAAAGCAAAAAAAATTAATAATTTGGGTATTCCAGGTTTAGAGTTTGTTCCTACTATAAAACGTTTTTATCCTCATAAGGATTTAGCAGCTCATTATATAGGACATGTGAATGATAATATGAAAGGACAAATGGGAGCGGAAAGGACTTTTAACCAGCTTTTAGGTTCAGGAAATGACGTGAAACTTGGAATTGATATTAGAGTTCAATATGCAGTTAGGGATGAACTTAAAAAAGCATTTTCTAAATATAATACAAAAAGTGCAACAGCTATAATTACTGATATTAATAATGGCGAAATATTATCATTGGTAAGTTTACCAGATTTTAACCCTAATAAAAGCATTGACCCTAAGCATTTAAGTTATACTAACACTGCTACAATAAATCTTTATGAAATGGGATCTACTTTTAAAATATTTACTATTGCTGCTGCCATAGAAAATAGAAAAATTGATTTGAAATCAAAGTTTGATGCCACAAAGCCAATTGAAATTTCTAATCATATTATAAAAGATTATAAGCCACAAAACAAATTTTTATCAACAAGTGAGATATTTTTAAAATCATCTAACATAGGGGCAAGTCAAATTGCCTGGATCTTAGGAGAAAAAAAATTAAAAAAATTTTATAATCAATTGGGTTTACTAGCTATATCTAAGGTAAATCTGTATGAAAAAACTAAGCCAATAATACCAAAAAAATGGGGAAAGGTCGAAACAGCTACTTTATCATTTGGTCATGGAGTTTCTATATCTCCTATGCAAATGATAGAAGCGGCTTCCAAACTATTTAGAAACGATAAAAATTATATAGCTGATATAGAATATAATGCTTCTAATAAAAATTATAGAAGGGAAGAACTTATATCATCTAGCACATTAAATATTTTAAAAAAATTAATGTATGAAAATACAATTACGGGTACAGCAAAAAAAGCTAAACTAAAGGGTTATTATATTGGAGGTAAAACTGCAACAGGAGAAAAAGCTATAAATGGCAAATACAATAAAACTAAAATCGTTTCCTCTTTTTTAGCTGTATTTCCAATTAATGAACCTAAATACATAAGTCTTATACTTTTAGATGAACCTACTTTAAAAAATAGTAAAGAAGGAGCTACTGGTGGTTCTACTGCTGCTCCAGTTACAGCAGAGATTTTCAAAAGAATATTCCCAATTCTAGGGATTAATAAAAACCTAGAACGTGAGCCAAGTTTGTTTGTAAAAAATAAGGGAAAATTAAATTTTGTTTCTTACTAAAATAATAGATAGTAATATAAAATTACAAAAGTCTTTTGATTCTAAAGTCAAAGTTTCTGGAATAGCCACAGATTCCAGAGAAATTAGAAAAGGTATGATTTTTGCTGTTATTAGAGGAAATAAAAACAATGGCAAGCAATACATTAAGGATGCTTATAAATCAGGAGCAAAGGCCTTATTGTGTGAGAGAGAACATTTAAAAGATATAAAAACTGAAGTTAAAAATATTTTAGTTAGTAAGAATATTAGATTATCAGTAGCTGTAATAGCAAAAAAATTTTATCCAAAGCAGCCTGCTAATATATCAGTAGTTACTGGCACAAATGGAAAAACTTCTATAGTAAACTTTTTATATGAAATATGGAAAAAAAACCATATTAGAGGTGCTTGTTTTGGTACTTTAGGTATTAAGTATGATGGTAAGAATAAAAAAACAAAATTAACCACTTTAGATGCAATAAGGTTGCATAAAGAATTAAATTTTATTAAATCAAAAAAAATTAACTTCGCGGCTATGGAAGCTTCTAGTCATGCATTAGATCAATTTAGATTAGATAAAGTATATGTTAAATTTGCTTTATTTACAAATTTAAGCAGAGATCACCTTGATTACCACCAGAATATGAAAAAATATTTTTTAAGTAAAATAAGGCTATTTAAATTTATTTTAGATAAAAAAGGTACTGCAATAATTAATACCGATAATAGGTATGGTAAGAAAATAAAAAACATATGTGATATAGAAAATATAAAAAATATTACATATGGTTTTAAAAAGGATAGTGATTGGAGAATAACTAAAGTTAAAAGAGAAGGTAAGTTAACTAAAGTTGTTTTTAGTAAAGAAAATATTGTCTACAATTTTTTTTGCAATCTAATCGCTGATTATGAGGTTGAAAATTTAATAGGAGCTATAATTATAGCTAATCTTAATGGTATGTCTTTAGAGAAAATATTAAAAAATATTAAATCTATTAAAAAACCTTCTGGAAGATTAAAAAAAATAAGTAAAAAAAATGTTAGATTATCAATATTTATAGATTACGCTCATACTCCAGAAGCTTTAGAAAAAAGCTTAAAGGCCTTAAAGTCAGTATACGACTTTAAGGGTAATTTAATTTTAGTATTTGGTTGTGGAGGAGAAAGAGATAAAGGGAAAAGAAAATTTATGGGTATTGTAGCAGATAACTTTGCGGATAAAGTTTTTATAACTGATGATAACCCTAGATATGAAAACGCTAAAAATATTAGAAAAGAAATAGCTTCTGCATGCAAAAAGGCGGTTTGTATTCCTAATAGAGAAACAGCAATCAGTAGAGCAATAAATATAATGCAAGAGAATGATATACTTTTAATTGCCGGAAAAGGGCATGAAAAATATCAAGAAATAAAAGGAAGTAAAATTCCCTTTGATGATGAAGTGGTAGTTAAAGAAGCTATAAATAGAAAATTAGCATAATGAGTATTTTGTGGAATTCAAATACTTTAAAAGACTTAGCAAGTGCAGAGACTAATATGAAATGGGAAGCTTCTGGAGTTGAAATAGACAGCAGAAAAATAAAAAAAGGTGATCTATTTTGTGCTCTCAAAGGCAAAAATTTCAATGGACATAGTTTTATAAATAATGCGATTGATAAAGGGGCAGCGGCATGTTTAATTAGTGAAGATATTCCTTCTAAAAATAATATAGCCTTTTCAAAAGTAAAAAATGTTTTTGAGACTATAGAATTGATGGCTAAGAATTTAAGGAAACGCTCCATTTCAAAATTTATTGCTGTAACAGGTAGTGTTGGAAAAACAGGAACTAAAGATATGATCAATGTTGCACTATCTAATATAGCTAAAACTTATGCAAACGAAAGTAGTTATAATAATCATGTAGGGGTTCCTCTTTCTTTATCTAGGACTCCTAGTGATGCAGTTTTTTGTGTATTAGAAATTGGTATGAATAAAAAAGGAGAAATAAGAAAGCTAGCACAATTAGTTAAACCAGAAGTTGCAATACTTACAGCAGTAGAAAATTCCCACCTCGATGGATTAAAATCTTTAAAAAATATTGCTTATGCAAAAAGTGAAATTTTAGAAAAACTTCCAAAGGATGGATGTTTAATAATTAATAATGATACTAATTTTAGTGAGTTAATAATAAAAAAAGCTAATGACTTAGCTATAAATAATATTATTACATATGGTAGGAGACATAAAAATAATATTCAACTCTTAAATTATAAAATAAAAGATAAAAAATATTTTATTAAGGCAATGTGCTTTGGAAAAGAAATATTTTGGGAAATGCCCTTAGTAGGAAGCCATTGGATTTTTAATAGTTTATCAATATTAGGTTTAGCTTCTTATTACGGAATAGATATTAAAAAAATATTAAATGGTATAGCTTCTTTTTCTGTTCCTGACGGGAGAGGAAATAAAATGTATCTAAATTTTAAAAAATCTAAGTTTTTACTAATAAATGATTCATATAACTCAAATCCTGCTTCACTGAAAACAGCACTAAAAAACTTTTCTAAATTAGATGTTAAAGGAAAAAAAATTTTAGTTCTTGGAGACATGTTAGAATTAGGAGAAAAAAGTTTGCAAATTCATTTAAGCTTTAAAGAAGATTTGAACGATTTAGGAGTTGATAGTTTATTCACTATTGGAAAATACATGTTTGAGCTACAAAAGAAAATATCAAAGGTTAAATATAAATTTCATGAAGAAGATTTAAATAAAATTACTTATAAAATTTTAGAGCTAATTGAAGAAGAGGATGCAGTATTAATTAAAGGATCTAATTCTATAAATTTAAAAACTATAATTAATAAATTAATAAAAGAATGTGAGATGGTATGATTCATTATATTGCATTATTATTGGTAGAACAATTCAGCTTTTTAAATATTTTTAAATATCTAACATTTAGAGCCAGTGGCGCTTTTATAACATCAATTTTAATAAGTTTTGTAGTAGGTCCGCATTTAATTAAGTATTTTAAGGTAAAACAAAAATTAGGACAGCCTATTAGAGATGATGGACCTAAATGGCATATTGATGCAAAAAAAGGAACTCCCACTATGGGTGGAGCCTTAATACTTTTGGCCTTAACAATATCAATCATATTATGGATAGATATATCTAATTTGTATACATGGCTTCTTCTTTTTATTACACTAAGCTTTGGTTTAATAGGTTTTGCAGATGACTATCTGAAATTGAAAAGGTTTTCATTTAAGGGCTTATCTGGTAAAATTAAACTAATACTACAATCAATAGTAGCTCTAATATTTTCTTATTTTCTTCTAGAATTTTCGAAGGAAAGTAGTACTCAGCTATTATTCCCAATTTTTAAAAACCTATTCCTAGATTTAGGTTATTTTTGGTTTATTTTTACTTTATTAGTGATCGTAGGATCATCGAACTCAGTAAATCTAACAGATGGGCTAGATGGTTTAGCTATTGTACCAATAATCATAGTATTATCGACATTTTCAATAATATCATATTTAGTAGGTAATGCAATTTATGCTGAATACCTAACATTAAAATATATTAGTGGTGCTGGAGAAATATCAGTATTTTGTGCAGCATTTATTGGAGCAGGACTAGGTTTTTTATGGTTTAATGCACCGCCAGCTAAAATATTTATGGGAGATACAGGTTCTCTAGCCTCTGGTGCTGCTATTGGAGGAATAAGTGTAATTACAAAAAATGAAATTGTATTACTTATTGCTGGAGGTTTATTTGTTTTAGAGGCTATATCAGTAATAGTTCAAGTATGTTCTTTTAAATTAACAGGGAAAAGGGTTTTTAGAATGGCACCCTTGCATCATCATTTTGAACAGAAGGGATGGTCAGAATCCACTATAGTAATTAGATTTTGGATTATTTCAATAATATTAGCAATGATTAGTTTAGTAACTTTTAAAATTAGATAAATGAAATTAAAAGAGAAATATTTTAAAAAATCAGTTTTAGTCTTAGGTATGGGCAAAACGGGAAAGTCAATTATTAGGTATCTCAAGAAGTTTAAAGCTAATATATATATATGGGACGATAACAGAACAAAAAAAAATATAAAATTAAATTATGTTAATATTTTTAATCCTTTGAAGAACAAAATAGCAGACTTTGAAGCTATTTTTGTATCACCAGGAATAAATAAAAAAAACCTTCTAGTTAAGAAGGCTTTAAAGAAAAATATTACAATAGCTAGTGACATAGAATTATTTTGGTGTGATAACTTGCAAAGTAATCCTAATTCTAATGTTATCGCTATCACTGGTACAAATGGGAAATCAACTATAGCATCAATGATTTCTAATAGTTTAAAAACCAAGCCTTTAGGAAATTTTGGTAACCCAATTCTAGACTATATGAAAAATAAAGAAAAAAATTATATAATTGAACTTTCTTCATTTCAATTAGATTATATTGATAAATTCAAACCAAAAATAAGCATAATAAGTAATATTAATGTTGATCATTTAAACTATCATGAGACTTTTGAAAGCTATCTCAAAGCGAAACTAAATATATTTAAAAATCAGACAAAAGATGATTATTTAATATTAAACTTTGATGATAAAAACATCAAAAACTTATTAAAAAAAGAAAAAGATATCAAGGCTGATATAATCAAAGTTTCTTGTAATAGCTATTTAAAAAAAGGTATAACAATTAAAGAAAACTATAT
>NZIN01000049.1 GCA_002689905.1 Rickettsiales bacterium | reverse complement strand
TCAAGCTCTTTATCTGGGTTTGTTTTAGTATAAGGTGGCAATGGTAAGTCACCATTTTTATTTAGATAATTTAATATTAGTTTTGTATTAACATTAAAGCTTATCTCGACTATAACAGATTCTTTTTTTAAGACTGTACAGTTTATATTTTTAGTAAAGATAATTTTTTCATTAACTTTTACTTTTTTTGCTGGCTTTATAAATGCTTTCCAAATATTATTATTATTTTTCTCAAGAAGAGTAACTTTAATAATTTTATTATTATAATATCCTGTAATTATAGCTGGTATAACCTTAGTGTTATTTAAAATCAAAACATCATTTTCACTAAAATGATATGTTAATTTTTTAAAATTTACTATTTCATCATTTTTGCAAATTAAAATTTTAGATTCTTTATTTTCAATTGGTCTTTTTGCTATTAACTCTTTAGGCAAAAAATAATTAAAATCTTCTAACTTCATATTCTAAAAACTAATTTGTATTTAATTTTTCTTTTAGTTTGCTATATACCTCAGTAGGAATAAATGTTTCAACATTACCGTTAAGCATGCATATTTCCTTAACAAACCTAGAAGATATAAATTGATGTTTTTCACTAGCCATTAAGAAAACAGTTTCAATATCAGAGTTTAATCTTGCATTCATTCCTGTCATTTGAAACTCATAGTCAAAGTCTGAAACAGCTCGTAAGCCTCTTATTATTTGACTCGCATTAATTTTCTCAGCAAAACTCATCAAAAGTCCATCAAAAGTCATAACTTTTGTATTAGATAATTTTGATTTATATAATTCTAATTGATCATTTATTAACAACTTTCTTTCTTCCATATTGAATAAATGATTTTTTTTTTCATTTATTGCTACACCTATTATAAGTGTATCAACTATTTTAGAAGCTCTAAAAATTATATCTAAATGTCCATTTGTAATAGGGTCAAATGATCCAGGATATAGTCCAATAATTTCTTTCATAAACTTTTTATTCTATATTTTTTTTAACTTTGGTAACTGAAACTACTCTTTCACTTTTTTCTGTATTAAGCAATGTTACTCCTTGTGTAACCCTCCCAGCAATTCTAATTCCATTAACTGGTAATCTAATTAATTTTCCTTTGTTTGTTACTAACATTATCTCATCTTCATTTTTGACAGGAAAAGAAGCTACAACTCCCCCATTTCTTTCTGAGGTTTCTATATTCAATATACCTTGTCCTCCTCTTCTTGTTTTTCTATATTCATAGGATGATGATCTTTTACCAAATCCATTCTCAGTAACTGATAATAAATATTGTTCCTTATCTTTGATTAAAGTTAATCTATTTTTCTCAATTGTAGTATCTCGTTTTTCTTTTCTTCTTATTGAACTGCTATATTTCAGATATTCTTCTCTTTCATCGGTATTGATATCTATAGAGTTAAGTATAGAAGCAGATATTATTCTATCATTACTTTGAAGTTTAATACCTCTAACACCCATAGAAGTTCTTCCACTAAATACTCTTACATCATCAGAATTAAATCTCACACATTTACCTTTTGATGTTGATAATATTATGTCCTTGTCATCTCCAACTAGAAGTACTTGTTTAAGTTTATCATTGTTATCTAATTTCATTGCTCTTTTGCCATTTGCTTTAATATTAATAAAGTCTGATACTTTATTTCTTCTTACATTTCCAAACTTTGTAACAAAAATAAGAGTTTTATTACTTTCTTTATTAGGCAAGATTAACATGGCAGTGGTAAGTTCATTTTCCGATAATGGAATTACATTGATTAGCGGTCTTCCTTTAGCCTGAGGAGATCCTTTCGGTAGTTTATATACTTTTATCTGATGAACTATTCCTTTATTTGTAAAAAATAAAACTATATCGTGGCTGTTAACTGTAAGAACTTTTTCTACAAAATCATCCTCTTTTGTAGTCATACCTGATCTTCCTTTCCCCCCTCTTTTTTGAGATCTATAAAAATCTACTGGTACAGTCTTCACATAACCAGAATTAGTTAAAGTCAAAACCACATCCTCTTTTTCTATTAGGTCATCGATATTCTTTTCCTCATAGTTTTCAAAGATTTTAGTTCTTCTATCTACAGCATAATTACTTTTAATATCAACAAGTTCATTTATTATGATTTCTCTAATAAGCTTATCTGAAGATAAAATTTTTAATAGATGAGATATTTTTTTTGATACTTCTAGTAGATCGCTTTCTACTTTATTTCTTTCTAGACCAGTAAGTCTCTGCAATCTTAGTTCCAAAATTGCCTTTGCCTGTTCCTCTGAGAGATACATTAGTCCATCAATTTTTTTTATCAATCTCTCATCTTTATTTTGTTTTAATAAAGCAACTAAGTTTTTCGACTCCCACTTTTTACTAATAAGATTTGATTTAGCTTCTACCGTATCTTTTGATCCCCTGATTATCTCAATAATTTTATCAATATTTTCAATTGCTATAGCTAAACCAATCAAGATATGCTCTTTTTCTCTAGCCTTTGATAGATCAAAAGTAGTTCTTTTAATTATTACTTCTATTCTATAATCTATAAAAGTTTCTAGAATGACTCTTATCCCAAATTGAGTAGGTAGTCCATTTTTAAGAGCTAATATATTTGTACCAAAGCTTGTTTGCAAAGAAGTAAATTTATGAAGCTGGTTTAAAACCACTTCTGGGGTAGCATCTCTTTTAAGTTCAATTACTACACGTACTCCATCTTTATCGGATTCATCTCTTAAATCAGTAATTCCTTCAATTTTTTTTGCACGAACGCAGTCAGCTATTTGTTCTACTAATCTAGACTTATTTACTTGATAAGGTATCTCATTAACTATAATTGATGCCTTATCTTTAGCATTAGTCTCAATTTCAGTGCTTCCTCTAATTATTATTGAACCTCTTCCTGTACTATAGGAACTTTCAATTCCGCTGCTACCTATAATTATTCCTCCTGTAGGAAAATCAGGTCCCAAAATACATTGCTTAATTTTACTATCTTCTACATTTGGTTCATTTAATAATAAAATCGTAGCATCAATTATTTCTCCTAAGTTATGTGGAGGAATATTAGTTGCCATTCCTACAGCTATACCCCCTGCGCCATTTACTAATAAATTTGGATATTTAGCTGGTAATACAGAAGGCTCTTTTAGAGAATTATCATAGTTTTCAACAAAATTTACTGTATCTTTATCAATATCCTCCAATAAAGTTGTTGCTACTTTACCTAATCTGATTTCTGTATATCTCATTGCAGCAGGAGGGTCTCCATCCATAGACCCAAAGTTTCCTTGCCCATCTAATAATTTAAGACTCATAGAAAAGCTTTGAGCCATTCTTACCATTGATTCATAAATAGCGCTATCACCATGAGGGTGATATTTACCCATCACCTCACCTACTATTCTAGCTGATTTTTTATAAGGTTTATTCCAATCATAGTTTCCATCATACATGGAATAAAGTATTCTTCTATGCACTGGTTTTAAACCATCTCTGATATCAGGCAATGCCCTACTTACTATTACGCTCATAGCATAATCTAAATAGGATTTTTTCATTTCATCTTCAATTTCTACTCTTTGTATTGAAGAATTACCGTTTCCATTTTTATTTAAAAGATCTTTATTGTTATCTGACAATTTCTTCCCAACTATTAAAAAGGTATATCATCATCTAAATCTGTATTTTGACCATTAAACTCTTCAATAGCATTCTTCTCATTATTTGATTCTAGATTTTTACTGTCATTGTTGATGCCTCTATTTTCTACTTTATCTAGAAGAACTAGCTCACCTCTATATTTTTGAAGAACAACTTCTGTAGTATATCTATCGGTACCTGAAGAATCTTGCCATTTTCTTGTTTGAAGCTGTCCTTCAATATAAACTTTCATACCCTTTCTAACAAATTTATCTGCTATATCTACTAGAGCAGTATTAAAAATTGCTATTTTATGCCATTCTGTAATAGACTTTTGTTCTCCACTTTCTTTATCTTTCCAACTTTCACTGGTAGCAATAGAAAAATTAATTACTTTATCTCCACTCTGAAATGTTTTTTGTTCAGGGTCATTTCCTACATTACCCACCAAGATTACTTTATTAATACTATATGCCATAATAGTTTTATATCAGATTGAAATATTATTTACTATACTATTTTATATTTATATATTGTTTTTTCTAAAACTTAATTAATATACTTAAAAATGAATGAAAAGATCATAATCAAAGATGCCAAAGGAAATAATCTAAAAAAT
This sequence comes from Rickettsiales bacterium, assembly GCA_002689905.1. Lineage (GTDB taxonomy): Bacteria > Pseudomonadota > Alphaproteobacteria > TMED109 > TMED109 > TMED131. The sequence goes on along the minus strand of NZIN01000049.1, from coordinate 3,788 downwards.
ATATCACTAGAAATACCTAAAAATAAAATAATACTTATTACAGGAGTATCGGGAAGTGGTAAATCTACCTTAGCATTTGATACTATATATGCTGAAGGCCAAAGAAGGTATGTAGAGAGCTTATCTGCATATGCAAGACAATTTTTGCAAATGATGCAAAAACCTGAAGTTAGTAGAATAGAAGGATTATCCCCAGCAATTGCTATAGATCAAAAAACAGTTTCTAAAAACCCAAGATCAACAGTTGGAACAATTACAGAGATTTATGACTACATAAGGTTATTGTATGCAAGGATAGGTATACCGTACTCTCCTCAGACAGGAAAACCAATTACTAAACAAACTTCTACAGAAATAGTTAAAAAGATTCGTCACTTTAAAGTTGGTACAAAAATTTTAATTTTAGCCCCTATAGCAAGATCTAAGAAAGGTGAATTTAAAAATGAATTTTCTCATTTTCAAAAGAAGGGGTTTCAGAGAGTATTGATAAATAAAAAAATGTATAATATTGATGAGGTACCTAAACTAGATAAAAATAAAAAGCACGATATAGAGATTGTAATAGATAGGCTTATTATATCTAAAAGTTTGACAAATAGATTAGCAGATAGTGTTGAATTATGTTTAAGCATATCAAAAGGATTAGTTTATGTTTTAGATATTGAGAATAATCATCTAAATATTTTTTCCTCTAACTTTGCCTGTCCTGTTTCTGGCTTTACAATAGAAGAAATTGAACCTCGTATATTCTCGTTTAATAGTCCTCAAGGAGCCTGCCTTGACTGTGATGGTTTAGGAGAAAATAATTTTTTTGACCCAGAATTATTAATACCAAATAAAAAATTGTCTATAATTGATGGTGCAATAAAAATTTGGGAAAAGGGCATAAATAAATATTATTTAAAAATTTTACAACAACTTAGTAATCAGATAAAGTTTAGATTAGACATTCCATTCAATCAACTTGATAAAAAAGTTATAAATATTTTATTATATGGCTCAGAGGAAATTTTAATTGAGGAACTAGAATTTAAAAGATTTAGAAAAAGTAAACTAATTCCCTTTAAGGGGCTACTATTTTTATTTCAGAAGCACTATAACTTTATTAAAGATTCGTGGTTAAAAGAAGAATTTGATAAATATAGAGTTTCAAAAATATGCCAGAAATGTAATGGTTATAGACTAAATACAAAGTCTCTTTCTGTAAAAGTATTAGATAAAAATATTGGAGAAATTTGTAATTATTCTATAGAAGATTTATTAAGTTGGTTTAATAAATTAGAAAAAAATCTAAAGGGAAATAATAAGGTAATAGCAAATCCAATTCTGATAGAGATATTAAACAGAATTAAATTTTTAAGTGATGTAGGTCTAAGCTATTTAACTTTGAGTAGGCAGTCCTCCACATTATCTGGAGGAGAAAGTCAAAGAATTAGATTGGCTTCTCAAATTGGTTCAGGTCTTACCGGTGTAATATATGTCTTAGACGAACCGTCTATAGGTTTACATCAAAAAGATAATAATAGACTTCTTAAAACTCTTTATAAACTTCGAGACCTTGGTAATACTGTAATAGTTGTAGAGCATGATGAAGAAGCAATATTTGCTGCTGATTACATAATTGATATTGGTCCTAGAGCAGGAATACATGGAGGAAAAATAGTAGCTGAGGGCAGTTTAAAAGAAATCCTTAAAAATAAGGAAAGTTTAACAGGACAATATTTATCAGGTAAAAAGCTCATTAGTATTCCTAAAAAAAGAAGAACTATTAATGCTCAAAAAAGTTTAAGTTTTCATGGAGTATCAACAAATAATCTTAAAAATATTAATATTAAATTTCCAGTGGGTTCATTTTGCTGTGTTACTGGAGTTTCAGGAAGTGGTAAATCTAGTTTAATTATAGATACAGTATATCCTGTATTATACAATAAAATTAATAACACTAGTAAAAAAAATGGTGTGTATAAAAAAGTTTTAGGTGATCATTATTTTGATAAAGTTGTTAATATTACTCAGTCACCTATAGGCAGAACTCCTAGATCAAACCCAGCTACTTATACTGGTACTTTTACGCCTATAAGAGATTGGTTTGCTTTATTACCTGAAGCGAAAGCAAGAGGATATAAAGCAGGAAGGTTTTCTTTTAATACTACTGGAGGAAGATGTGAAGCTTGCAGTGGTGATGGTTTAAAAAAAGTTGAAATGCATTTTTTATCTGACATCTATGTTAAATGTGAAGAATGTCAAGGCTCAAGATATAATCTAGAAACTTTAGAAATTAAATATAATAAAAAAAGTATTTCTGATATTTTAAATTTATCTGTTGAAGAATCCTTAGAGGTTTTTAAAGTAATACCTAATATTTATAATAAACTGAAAATGCTTGATAAAGTAGGATTAGGCTATATGAGTATAGGGCAATCAGCAACTACCTTATCAGGTGGAGAAGCACAGAGAATAAAAATAGCTAAAGAATTATCGAAAAAAGCCACCGGAAGAACTTTATATATATTAGATGAACCTACTACTGGTCTACATTTCGATGATGTTAAAAAACTAATAGACGTTCTTCAGGACCTGGTTAATAACGGAAATACTATAATAATGATAGAACACAACTTAGATGTAATAAAAAGTGCTGATTGGGTGATAGATTTAGGAATAGATGGAGGTGTCAAAGGAGGTCAAATTGTTGCTGAAGGAACTCCTGAAAATATAGTTACTGTAAAAGACAGTCATACTGGTTTATTTTTAAAAAAATACTTAAACTAGTTTAATTAAAGAAATGAACCTTCTTTTTTCTGAAAGTAAAATATTATATGTTTTATAGGCAGAGAAAGAATTCATAATTTCAAAACTTACTTTGTTCTGCAACCAAAATTCTTTCAATTCAAGAGGTGGTTTTAAGCAATGAGTCCCTGTGCCCAATAAGATTAACTCAATTTCTCGGCTAATCACAAGGTCTTTAAAATTTTTTACAATATTTTTATCAAAAATGTCTTCAATTTTTTCATAACTAGTAATTTTTTCTCCATCGTATATAATGAGATTAAATAATTTTTTATTATCTACTTTTATATAATTGTTACCAAAAGCAGAGATAAAAGCTTTATTTTCCTGACCCTCAATATCTATTTGTAAAGCTATTCTTCTTCTCCTTTAACCTTTCTTATACTCATATTTAATAATATTGGTGTTGCTATTAATATTGAAGAATAAGTACCTATAACTATTCCCCATATCATTGCAAGGCTGAAGTCCTTAATTATATTTCCTCCGAAAATATATAGTGCAAGTAAAGCCAAAATAGTTGTAGCTGTAGTATTTATTGTCCTAGATAGCGTTTCATTAATAGATTTATTCAAAAGTAAAGTAATTTGTAGCTTTTTAAATTTTTTTAAATTTTCTCTTATCCTATCATAAACCACAACAGTATCATTCATAGAATATCCAATAATTAACAATATTGCAGCCACAGTAGATAAGTTAAACTCTAAACTAGTCAAAGAAAACATTCCAACAGTGAGAATTGTGTCGTGTAAAAGTGCAATAACTGCGCCTACAGCGAATGGCAATTCAAATCTAAACCATATATACACCAACATGGAAAATATTGCAGAAATAATTGCTATAATTCCTGTGACAATTAATTCGCTGCTGACTGTAGGACCAACAAATTCTACTCTTCTATAATCAATATTTTCGCCAAAGCTTTTTTCTAGAGAAACTTTTAATTCAGATATAGTTTTTTCTTGTGTACTAGATATTTTATCATTTAATTCTATTTT
>NZIN01000048.1 GCA_002689905.1 Rickettsiales bacterium | reverse complement strand
GTAGATCAATACCCTCAATAGGGCGATTTTGGTCCACCGTTGTTGGTGTGATTTCAGCGAAATCAATAATTTACATCTATTTTGGTAGTACCAGGCGGATTCGAACCGCCGACCTCTACCATGTCAAGGCCGATTGGCCGCACCAAGACACGCGTGGACGCATTAAAACTAGTATCGAAAGTAGAAATGGTCAAGCGCTGGCCGCGTTGGGGCTATGCGTCAATAGACTGGAATCAAACTATTTGAGTACCAGCCCATGCAGCACCAGATCATACAACTCGGCTGTCGCTTCATCGAAAGAGCTTTCAAAACGTCCTTCAATAAAATTTCGCTGAAATTTTCGCAGAGAAGATAAAATAATCTGCGCAACGATGTGCGGATGTCCCGCTCGAAAGCTGCTCCCATCCATAGGGCGGCTCGATTCGCGTTGGTTTGTTGTTGGAGACACCTGCCGCTTAAATCTTGAATACCAAGGTCAAGCTTTTTGTTTGCGCGGCGGACTCACAGAGGGTGATAGGCGACAGCCTCTATTTCAATGCGTGCCCCAGGAACCATCAAAACCGCACCAACGGTGGCGCGAGCTGGTGGATTCTCCGGGAAATACTGGGCGTAAGTACTATTGAAGGCCGCGAAGTCTTCCGGGTCGGTCAACCAGACCATATTTTTGACCACCATGACTAGGCTTGAGCCAACTTTTTCAAGTGCCTGCGAAATGTGTTCAATGCACACACGAGTTTGCTCTTCGATGCTGTTGCCGACGATGTTCATATCTGCATCGAAAGGCAACTGGCCCGATATAAAAATGAAATCGCCTGCGCGTTTGGCCGGCGTGAAATGGGGTTTGGGCTTGCTCATAATTCCGTCCGTAATCCTGTGGTCACATTGCGGGGAATAACCGTATGTGGCCCACTGGCTAGTGCAAATTGATTCCCCGCGGTTTCTTGATTCCCTTATGAGTGAGAGTTTGCGACAGCTGATGCTCACTGGAACCGCTCATCAAGTCTTGACTATCTTTTACTCGACCTGTCACTCCGCGGTCAGCTCGCAGAAATCAGCGAGATCGATATTGGCTCCGCATGTGATCACACCCACCCTCTTGCCCGCCAGTCGATCTTTGAGCGGCCCGAACAAGGCGGCTGCCGTTGCGGCACCAGCCGGTTCAACGGCCAATTTTAGGTCGTAGAACAGGGTTCGCATCGCCTGCCGGAGCGCCTCATCGGAAACCAGGACTATGTCCTCGAGAAGATCGCGGCAGATAGAATAGGTGTAGGGCAAGGCAAGAGGGGGGGCTAGGCTGTCGGCGATGGTGCTGACATCCTCTTTTCTGATCGGTGCGCCATTGGCAAAACTGAGCGACATGGTGTTGGCACCCTCTGGTTCAACACCAAAAATCGCCACATTGGGCCATACTTGTTTTAATGCCGCGGAGAATCCAGCGCACAGGCCGCCACCGCCTATGGGCAGAATCATTGCATGAAGCTCGGGTACCTGCTGAGCAAACTCCAGACCTGCGGTTGCTGTTCCCTGAACAGTCATTGGACCCTCGAATGGGTGCACAAAGGTTCGGCCTTCTTCGGTCTTGGCCCTTTCGGCAAGATCAAACATCTCACTCTGGGTATCGCAGAACACTATATCTGGGTTGTAGGCCATGGCGCGGGCTATCCGCAGTGGTTTTGCCGTTTTCGGCATGAATATCTTTGCATTTGTCCCCAGTTCATGTGCGCAATAGGCTGCAGCGATGGCGTGGTTGCCTGCACTAACCGCAGTCACTCCCCGCTTCAGTTGTTTGTCGGTCAATTGCAGCATGGCATTCATTGCACCACGAGCCTTAAACGTGCCTGTGCGCTGAAACAACTCCAGCTTGACGAATACCGCAGTATCGGACCCCAGATACTTCGATAACTCGGCTCCCTGCCATTGCAACGAGGGAGTGGTCACCACGCGCTCGCCGAGCCTCTCTCGGGCATTCGTGATTGCACTCAGGGTCAGCTCTTTAAGCATGATCAGTGCCTATGTACGCGCAGTGGTGAATCATCTCAGTTCGTCACCGCTACGTGTTTTCGGGAAAGGTTAGCCGACATTTAAGCGTTCGAATCCGGACAGAGAACCCAGAATTTCGGTCCGCGGGTTACATAAATACAGTGCTCTGTGCCACAACGTTGTCAGAAAGGCTGCAATGTCCTCGTGAGCTGGATAGGCCTCACGCAAATCCGGGTTCTTCTGAACAAAATATTCAAATAAAAAACTGTCGGCAGTTCCGCTCAGGGCGTAGGCTAAAGCGATGTATTCGGAGTCGCTGTCGAACGCGTCCGGAAACTGCTTCCTGATGCTCGCGGCGATGCGTCGATTCCAATCATGAGAATATTCGCGCCACATTGGAGCAAAAGGGGCCATTCCCTCGTGCACTTGCAGCAAACAACGCATTGCGCCTGGATTACTTGAATAAAGTGCTACCATCCGTTGATTGGCGTAGTGAATCGTTTTCCCGGGCCGATTGTCATTCGGACGAGTTTCGACTTCCCCTGAGAAGCTGTCCAGCAGATGGGCCAGCACTTCGTACGTAATATCTACTTTGCTCTGAAAGTAATGGTAAATAAGACTGACGGGAACGTCCGCTTCGGCCGCGATATCTTTAAGCCTGATCTCCTCGTAGGCTTTACGCTCCAGCAGTGCCGACAATGCGGCCTTTAGCTTTTCCCGCGTGGCTTTGCCGCGATTGGTTGTCGGCAGTGCCGGCCTTTTCTGAACGGCGTTTCGGCGCCTGTGATTTATGGTCAGCCGCTCGGCCGTCATTTGAAGGCGCTCCTTTTAGTTCTGGCAGCCATCAAACAGAGGAATGAACTGCCTTCTTACATGGGCTTCTCCGAAAAAGGAGGAGGGGGAGAATAGCATTAACAGCCGAAGCCGTCTTTTGTGGCTTTGCTTGCCGCAAACAAGGCCGCAGATTTTCGTGAGTTGCATCGAGACGTCTGTGTGAGATATCGTTTTCCAATAATAGAATTAAAATTCAAATTCGAGAGGGTGCCAAGTATGCAACTTATCAGAGAAAACTCCGATTACCCGCAATTCAGATTGCGTTTGCTGTATAGCGGTTTCTTATTTGCAGTTGTATTGGGCTGCTTTTCGGCAGAGGTGGCTTTGGCACAGTCACCTTCTGAAGGAGCAAGCGAGGCCGGCATTATTGACGAGATCCTGGTTACCGCGCGTAAGCGGAACGAGGAAGTTCTCGATGTACCGATGTCGGTATCAGTGTTGAGTGGAAACGCAATCGAACAACTTGGCGCCAGAAATACAAGGGACATCGGCTCGCTTTTTCCGGGCGTCTCATTCAACGACAGCAACGGCTCTGGCGGCGAATACAGCATCCGGGGAATCACCTCAGCCGGATCCGGCAGTGATACAAGCATCGGCCTCTATGTCGACGAAGTCTACATCGGTGAAGAGTCTGCGATGAGTCAGCGGCTATTCGACTTACAGAATATTCAGGTTCTGCGAGGTCCTCAAGGCACGGTATTTGGTCGCAATACAGTTGCCGGAGCGGTCAATATTATTACGCGCAAACCTTCAGAGGAGTTCGGCGGCACGTTTGAAGCATCTGTCGGCAACTATGGTCTTCGTCAGCTAGGCGGAACCCTGAATATGCCGATTGTTGAAGACAAATTCCTTGCTCGGGTCAGCTATACAAACCGATCCCGTGACGGATACCTGGATAACGCGATCAACCCAGGGGATGCGGGCAACGACGAAGATGGTTATAACGCTCGTGCTCACCTTTCCGGAAGATTGACTAATAGCCTTGATATGTTGCTCAGTTTCGATGCGTCGAACGACAAGACCTGCGAAAACATGTTCAAAATTATTGATGGCGTTCTGTTCAATGGAAACACCGATCCTGACTCTTCTGAATGGGATGAAGCGTGTGAGAGTGAGCGTGATATTGGAGGAGTGTCCCTAAGGTTTGATAAGGAGTTTGAAAATATAACGTTCACGAGTATTACTGCGTACCGTGACCGCGAGACAACCTTCCTGACTGATCGTGATTTTACGGGGTTGCCGATACTCATGACGGGATTGGATCAGGACGCGGATCAGTTCTCCCAGGAGTTCCGGATTGCGAGTAGAGAAAAGGACGGTTTCAGTTGGGTAGCAGGGTTTTTCTATTTTGATAGAGACGTCTTCACAAAGACGATTCTGGATCTTGGGCCAGGATTTCTCGGCCCGGGGAATCGAAATACCGTCAACGCACTTTCCAGTATCAAGACGGAGAGCATCGCGGTCTTTGGAACCATGAACTATCAGTTCAGTGATGCTATGACCCTCGAGGTTGGGTTGCGATATACGGATGAGGATAAGAGCCTAGATTATGAGCAAACGGCCACTCTGCCCATTCCGGGTTTCGGTGTCGTTGATCCATTTTCGACCGATACTAATGACGGCGAGTGGTCCCCGACAGTAACGTTGACTTACAAGCCATCTGATGACAGCTCTATTTATGGCCGTATCGCAAGGGGTTTCAAATCTGGTGGGTTCAACGCGGGACCGAGCTCCGATCCAAGTACAATCCAGTTTAAACCCGAATTCATGACCAACTATGAATTCGGCTATAAGACTAGATTCATGGGCGGGCGCGCTCAGTTTGATAGCGCCATTTTCTACATGGACTACGAAGATATTCAGCAGTCGGACCAGGATGGCGCGGGCTTCTTTATTAGCAACGCTGCATCTGCGACCAGCATTGGTGTGGAAACGCAATTCAGCGTGCAAGTCAACGACAACGTAAACATAAATGCCGGATTTGGATACGTCGACGCTGAGTTCGATGAATTTGGTGACAGAAGCGGTAACAAGATGCCGCGCGCGCCAGAGTGGACTGGTTCGGTGTCTGCACATGTCACGTGGGACGTCGGTGCCGGAGGTACGTTATTTTTCACTCCGACCGCGGCGTATCGCGACGACAACTACATCAATGCCGCCAATACCGAGCTGTTCAAACAACCTTCGTACACCATCGTTGACCTGCGGACAGGTTATGAAAGTGCTGCGGGTTGGTCGATTGCTGCCTGGTGGCGAAATCTTACAGACGAGCGCGTGAACTTGTCCGGCTTTGATGTCGCTCCGCTGTTCTTTGCAGTAACGACATCGCCGCCGTTAACCTACGGCGTTGACTTCAGGTGGAACTTCTAATTAGTGGCTGGATCCGGACGGCTCTATTCGAAACGGATCATTGTCGATGTCGTTATCTTTTGTGCGCTTGCGTTTGGCCTGACATGGTTGCTGCTCAGTCTCTATATTTTGGATGCCGCAGCAGCTTCTCGCTACCTCGGACCTATGAAGGTCGGGGCGCCGGCATTTTTTGTTGCCGTGTACGCGCCGACTCTGGCAGCGATCGCCGTAACTGCGTGGCGCTACGGGCGGGCCGGATTGGCAAACTTATTTCGCTCTTTCGTGCGCTTCAGAGTGAAGTGGTACTGGATCGCGATTAGTCTGCTCGGCTATCCGCTGCTTTGGTTGGTCGTGGAAATTGTGAGCTCGGCCACGAGCGGGGAACTCGTGTCATTCAGTTTCGACCCTTGGCTGGTCGCCCTTCCGGCTGTGATTCTCGGTGGGCATTTGCTTTCGGATCCCGGTGCTCTCGGTGAAGAACTCGGTTGGCGAGGATTCATGCTTCCGAGGCTTCTGGAGCTCATGGACGCGCGGGCCGCGGCGTTGCTGGTGGGATTGGTGTGGACCGCCTGGCATTTGCCTGCTTTCTACGTAGAGACATTGAGTCAATCGCGTGTGGGCCTTGGCATATTCACGCTTAACGTATTGGCATTCTCTGTGCTGATGACATGGATATTCGTAAATACGCGTGGCAGTGTGCTCTGGGCAGGGGTTGTGCCGCATATGCTGTTTAACGCAGTCGGTCCCGCCGGGATTACGCCGGTGCTCTGGGTTACAATACTTGTGGCAATAGTCTTGCTCGTTCTCGGGGGCAAGCATCTTAGGGGGCTGGGCAATCCGAAGGCGCAGTTGCCGCAGGCTGAATTCCTAGCTAACTCTGAGAGGGAGCGAACATGACGGCAAGATACACCGTTGAGCAAATGATCGAGCGCATCGGTTCCGAAATTGGCGTATCTGACTGGATGACGGTCGAGCAGGAAGTGATAGACGATTTCGGCAGATCCACGAAAGACTTGGATTGGATGCACATTGATCCGGTGCGCGCTAGTCGTGAAGGCCCTTATGGAGGAACTATAGCCTTCGGTTTTTGGTCTCTCTCAATGCTCACCTATTTTTCCCACCAGATCGGTATGTGGCCGAAAGATGTGGCTTACGGACTTAACTACGGGCTCGAAAAGGTACGTTGGCTAAATCCTGTTCGAGTTGGCTGCAGGATTCGACAGCGTTGTACCCTGACCGATCTTGAACGGCGCGACGATGGTTATGTTTCGATTCGCACTACGAACGTGTTGGAGATTGAGGGCGAAGAACGTCCGGCTCTGATAGCCGATTGGTTGGGACTCTTCGTTCAGGAAAACAGTGATTCGGGGTTTCGCTCGCAAGAGAAGGATCGTGAATGAACTGAGGACCGCAGCAACGCAGGGTGTGGTCTCATTCTCCGAGATCGATGACGATCTGGAGCGAGGCCTGGCAAACATACCCTTCGGCTCGGCCGCTTTGGTTGTCGTTGCGGGCGACCAAACGCATAGCGTCGTACTCGGAAATGCGGCAAAGAGGCTGCCTGCAACAACGTCGACACCTTTTCATATCTGTTCATGCTCCAAGACATTTACAGCCGCGGTATTTTCTCGACTGGTCGCAGACGGCGCAATTTGCTGGGACGATCCCGTGCGACTCCTACTTCCGGAATTCACCTTCTCCGACGCATGGGTCAGCGAGCACTGTACTTTCCGCGACCTGGCAGCGATGCGTGTGGGGTTGACGCGCGACGGAATCGCGGAATGGGGCTTCCGACAGAACGTGCCCAAGGCGGAGCGCTTGCGGCGTGCACGTTGTATGGAGCTTACGTCGCCATTCAGGAGCGGTTTCAGTTATTCGAATCTCTGTTATATCGGGCTCGCCTTGGCTGCGGAAAGGGTCGCAGACGAGCCCTACTCAGAGCTTTTACGGAAACTGATTTTTGCGCCGCTGAATTTGCATGACAGCTGGTCGGAAGGAGGCGATGTTGCGGAGAAAAAAAACAAGCCGGCGCAACCGAACGTGTTAATCGATGGTGAATTGACACCGGTAAACGAGCTAACCGGGCCAAACTCGGAAGGCTCGGCTCGCGTCTATCTCTCACCAAAGGACGCAGCCGTCTGGATGCGGTTTCTGCTTGCAGCCTACAACGGTTCCGATGCTGGCCCGCTATCTTCGGCCACGGTAAAAGAAATGGCCTCACCGCAGTCTATCTTGAGAGGGCCTGGCATTCATGACTCCCCTGAGCGAGGGTGGTCCTCATATGGTCACGGGTTGTTCATCACGAACTTTCTGGGTGAACCGTTGCTTCGGCACGGAGGTGGCGGGCGCGGTCTGCGTCATTCTATGGCGCTTGCACCGCGTCATGACATTGGCGTCATGCTGATGGTGACATCGGAAAGCGTCGGGGTCGACGGTTTGGCACTTGAGCTGCTCGAGCGGCTACTCACAGGTAAAACACGAGACTGGCGGACCCAGTTCGCCGAAAATTCAGAAGCAACGGCCGCCGCGGAACGCCGATCTGTCGAAGAAAAATTTTCGACCATTCCGGCTGGGATGACGGTGGTTGATTTTCGAGAAGGCGACTACTGCAATGACGTAACCGGTGTGGTGCGGTTGACCCGCAAAAATGACAAGCTACGGTTTGCTCCAGTCGATGCGCCGATCTTCGCTGCTTCGCTGCGACGTCTGAAAGATGGCACATATGAGTTGGAGTTTGATGAGCCGGCGCTGTCACGACAGCCGCTTGACCCCCTGTTTCGTGTGCGGTTTCAGGTTGATGCTACTGCAACGACGCTCAGCACCAGCTATTTCGGCGAATTGCGAGAGGTGCATTGAGTAAATTGGCTTCAAGCCGTCTTCCCAGCCGTCAGGTTGCGGCCTATGCGCTACCGGAGGTCGCTATCGCATGCGTGGTTTTCCCGTCTTACGCAATACTTCCCGGTTTCTACGCTCAGCATACGGAGATTTCTGTAGCGACGATCGGCACAATTCTGATCCTCGCTCGCATTGTCGATGCGGTGACCGACCCCGTTGTAGGATTCCTCTCCGACGGAATGACCTCAAAATGGGGATCACGAAAGCCATGGATTGTCGCCGGTACGCTCGTATTAATGGTTTCCGTAGTTATGCTTTATGCGCCGGCACCGACGGTGGGTCCAGCCTATTATCTCGCCTGGTTTGTCCTTTTCTACCTTGGCTACACGCTGATCCTGATACCCCACAAGGCGTGGGGTACTGATCTCGCCCGTGACTACGTTGACCGTTCCCGAATTGCAACCAGCCTGGCGGTTGCGTTCAGTATAGGTAACCTAGCCTTCGCTGCGGCGCCATTCCTTGCGGATACAGGTACTCGAACCTACGATGCTGAAACACTCTCGGCGGTGGCCTGGGCAATCGCCCTGAGTCTTCCCGTTTTGGTCGTGATCGCTTTGACCGTTGTCCCAGAAGGGCGTCCGGCGCCGCGTCCGAGAGTAAGTTTTCTTGACATGCTGCGCTCCGCTGCCCAGAACGGACCGCTACTAAGCTTTCTGTCGATTTTTATTTTGACTGGCTTTGGCCAAGGGATTTTTTTCGGGCTTGTGTTTCTGTACGTGAATTCAGTCGCAGGACTTGGCGCGGAATTCGCGTGGTTTTTGCTAGCTGACGCCATGGTCACCCTGATTTCTGTCCCGATTTGGTACTGGATGATTCGTGCGATTCAGAAGCATCGAGCCTGGGCACTCGGTTTGATTATTTCTGCTGTCGCACTGGCCGGAATGTGGTGGGTGCCGTCGGGCGAGGATGGTTTCGTCGCATTCCTGCTCCTTATTTGCCTGCGAGCATTTGGTGCCGGCGTGATTTTCGTAGCGCCAACCGCTTTGATGGGCGATGTAGTTGACTTCGAATTGTTCAAGCGTAAGGTTAATCGCGCAGCCAACTTCCACGCCCTTACGGCCCTAGCAACCAAGGCTACTGCGACCATCGGTGGTGGAGCCGGGCTTCTGATCATAGGCTTCGCGGGATTTGATGCGAAAGTCGCTAACTCATCCGGCGTGACTGCTGTATTCAAGCTGGTGACTTTGGTGGCACCAGCGCTGGTATTGATTTGCGCCGCTGTGGTGGCACTAAGCTTTCCTCTGGATCGGGCGCGTCACAATGCCATTCGCGTGCGCATCGAACGGCGACTGCGGGATGAATAGCATGCCAGACGGCGGTCAGAGACTGCGCGCATTTACTGCGGGTCTTGGAACTGAGACCAACACGTTCAGCTCTCTGCAAATAGACATGGATGATTTTTCACGGACATGTCTTTATCGTCCCGGCGAACACCCAGATGACGTCATGGAGATTTCGGCACCTCTCGCAGTGCTGCGCGAAAGGAAGACGACGCGTGGCTGGGACCTTGTCGAGGGGACGTATGCATTTGCGTTACCTGCCGGGCGAGTGTCACGTGCCTGTTACGAATTGCTACGCGATGAAATTCTCGGGCAACTCGACAAGGATATGCCCTACGACATGGTTGCTTTGTCTCTGCATGGGGCCATGTGTGCCTTCGGATACGATGACTGCGAAGGTGACCTCCTCGTCAGAGTGAGAGAAATCGTCGGCGATGAGACGCCGATCGGAGTGGAACTTGATCCACATTCACACTTATCTTGCGCCATGATCGATAACGCGGACATACTGATCGCGTTCAAGGAGTATCCCCATACTGATTTCATGGAACGCGGCGTCGAGTTGATAGATTTGCTGGAGCGCTGCGCGCGGACTGGTTGGCGGCCGGCGAAGGCCGTATATGACTGCCACACGATAGGTCGTTTTCATACAACCAGACAGCCGATGAAAGCGTTTGTCTCGGCGATGGTCGCCGAGGAACAACGTCCTGGTATCGCATCCGTGTCGTTGATTCATGGTTTTCCATGGGGTGACGTCGCGGACATGGGCGCAAAGTGCGTCGTATTCGCCGACGAATCTGAGATGGCAACCAGTACATCAAGAAAGCTTGGACAGCAGCTCGTAGAAATTCGGGGACAATCGTATGCGCCGCCGTTGCCGCTCGAGAAGGCACTGGAGGAGGCGTTGAGTTACTCGGACGGGCCGGTCGTGTTGGCCGACATTTCGGACAATCCCGGTGGAGGCGCGCCTGGAGATTCTACTGAGCTCCTCCAGTTGTTATTGCAACGCGATAACATCAGAACTTGCCTGGGCCCATTCTGGGATCCGGCTGCCGCTGAACTCGCCTGCATGGTCGGTGTGGGCGGCAAATGCCAGGTGCGTCTGGGCGGTAAGGCAGGTCCGGAGTCCGGCAAGGCGCTCGATCTTGAGGTTGAAGTTACAGGTGTATCGGAAGCGGCATTTCAGACGTGGGCTGCCACGAAAGTGCCTCTGGGTAGAGCTTGTGCCTTGCGCGTCGGGCAAACCAGCATAGTGGTGTCCTCGGTGCGCGACCAGGCTTATGATCCGGACCTATTTAGCGGGCTGGGCATAGATCCCACGGCACATCAGATTGTCGCCGTCAAATCGGCCCAACATTTCGTTGCGGGTTTCACTGCTATTGCACGAGCAATCATATTCGCGTCCGGTGGAGGTTCGCTCGAAGCCGATTTCAGAAAGATCCCGTATCAAAATATTTCTCGTCCCATCTGGCCGCTCGATCATGGTTGTTGAATTCTTTGCAGGCAGCCGGTTTGCCGGGGCGAGTCCATGAGTAAGCGCCTGCCTGAATCGAAGTACACGATTCACCTGATCCCTCATGCGCATCTGGATCCGATTTGGCTGTGGCCCTGGACTGCCGGCCTGGACGAGGCAATTGCCACTTGTCACACGGCTTGCAACCTGCTTGATCGCCATAATGACCTGACCTTTAATATGGGCGATGCGTGGGTGCTCGAACAAGTAGAGCGCACTGACCCAGAAACGTTTTCGCGCATCCGCGCAAACATTCAATCGAGCCGCTGGGACCTCTCGGGTGGTTGGTATGTGCAACCGGATTGCAATTTTCCACTGGCGGAGTCAGTAACCCGAAACATCCAGCTTGGCCTGGGGTATTTGAATAGCCGGTTCGGATGTACGCCAACGGTAGCAATGAATGTGGACAGTTTCGGGCACGCGTCGGCACTGCCTACTTTGATGCGAGATGTCGGTCAAACTTCCTATGTGATGATGCGCCCGCAAGAGCATGAAATGGCGATACCGAAGCGAATTTTTCGATGGCGCGATCCTGCCACCGGGAAGGAAGTCGTCACCTTCCGCATCGCCGGATCCTACAGCTCGCCCAGAGGCGTGACGTTGGAACATGTCGCGGCTTCATTGAATGACCTGCCGTCGGGAGTGTTTCACACGATGTGTTTCGTGGGCGTCGGCGATCACGGCGGTGGATCGACGGAGGCGATAATCGAATGGTGTCGTGCTCATGAAAACGCGGTCGACGGAGCGCAACTCGTGTTCTCGACGCCGACAAGGTTCTTTGAAGCAATTTCAGATCAAGTCGTAAACCTACCGGTCGTCGATGGCGAGCTGCAATATCATGCGATAGGCTGCTATAGCGTGGAGGGTCGGCTTAAACGCTCGTTTCGCCGCACCGAGCATCTTGTTTTGCAAAGCGAACGCCTTGCCTCTCTGGATCCGGCGCCGCCAGCGGAGAGCACCGGTCGCCGCAATGAGGCGTGGCGAGCTTTGTGCTTTCAGCAGTTTCACGACACGATAGGCGGAGCCTGCGCACCGACTGCCTACAGTTATGTGCATGCTGATCTGGGCGGGGCCGCCGCCGAAGCGGAGCGACAGTGCGCCTATGCTTTTCGGCGCCTAATGCTGCAGCAATTGGGAGATGATCCGCTTCAGCGTATTGCCCTGTTCAATGCCTCGCCATACACGTTCGAAGGCTTTATCGAGATCGAGCCGTGGTTCGAATTCCATCGTTGGCAGGAAACCTGGTCTCTGCGAGAAGCGGATGGTTCACTAGTTGACTGCCAGTTAATCGACGGGGAAGTAAACGGTGTTCCGATTGATCGCATCCTGATTAACGTACGGATGGCACCGGATGAGTTACGTGTAATCAGAGTTGATCGTGATCGTCCGCCTGAGGCTGCTGTTACCGACCCGGCTTCGGTGACTACCGACCGGCTAACCAACGTTGCCGGTATTGCCGTGCATTATGAGGATAGCGGCGTAAGGCGATTGTCATTTGGTTCGACAGAGTCTTCGATCCCCGCCCCGAAACTGATGCTTTGTGACGACCATAGCGACACCTGGTCGCACGGGCTTGATTGCTACGCATCTGGCTTTCACGAGTTGGCGACATGGTCGTCGGTGCTGGTATCGGATCGTGGTTCGCTCATGAGCAGCTGCATGTTGACCGGCAATATTGGGCAAAGTACCGTTCGTGCAGAGTGGCGCGTCTATGCTGCCACGCCGTACATCGAACTTCGATTGGACATCGACTGGAATGAACAACACAAGTTGTTGATGTTGAGCTGGCCTACACCATCTGAAGTCATGGCACGAGTCGACGGTACGATGGGCGGATGTATTGAACGTCCAATTAATGAACGTGAGTACCCTCTGAGAGACTGGGTTCGATTGCGATTGAAGGACGGCCGAGATCAGGCAGTCGTCTGACCTGATACATTTTCTTTACACGTTGAGCCGCACGGAATAGGTCTCACGCTGCTGCGTAGCCCAATACTGGCCCATCACGATGCGAACCCGGAACTCTCGTTGCGCCGGCGTTATTCAGATCGTGGCGAACATACGTTGAGGTTTCAATTCCTGCGGCAGGCGGAGCTTTTGCCTATGGCTTTGGACGAAATGGCGAGTGCAATGCATCGGCCACCCTTTTTCGCTGACTTGACACGCGGAATGCCCTCTCGCCAGAAACGTGGTAATCCGGTCCGAAAACGGTAGTCAGCGCATTTCGACATGGCGTGTGCCCATGAATCGAGCATTCTGGAAGTCGTCAAGGCCGCAAGCGCGAGGTATCTCTAAGATATAGGTTGTGACTATGTCATTCACCATATTGGTTATGACGAGAGGCGTTACCTTATGATCGAGCCGCACGAGAACTTCCCGATGATCATGAAAGGCGGTGAATTTTTCTGTAACAGATTGTAGGAGTCGTGAGAGCTAAAAATTTGGCGGCTCCGCTGTGCCCTTTGACGCATGTTCTCGCAGGGCCACTTTGTCGACTTTGCCAATGGGTAGCAACGGCAATGCTTCGCAGACTACGAACGCTTTGGGGATTTTGTAGTTCGCAAGTAGCTTGCCGCAGTGGTCCCGGATATCATCTAACTCCATCGCTCGCCGAAGCGTAATATACGCAATCCCGACTTCCTGCCAGATGTCGTCAGGCCGGCTGACGACGGCGACTGTGACAACGTTCGGGTGGGATTCAATTGCGTTTTCTACTTCGCGCGGATAAACATTGTATCCGCCAGACTTGAACATTTCCTTCAGCCGTCCAACAAGTTTGAGGTAACCGTCCTCGCGCTCAATGGCGAGGTCGCCGGTACGCAGCCAGCCGCCCGTCAAAAGGGTTTCGCGGGTTTCACTCGCCCGGTTGAGATAGCCAAGCATGTTGTACCGGGACCGTGCTTGTATTTCGCCAGTCTTGCCCGGCGCCACGACATTACCGTCCTCACCAATTAACCGCACTTCGACACCCTCGAACGGCACACCAACCGTATCCGCCAATAACTCGATATCGTCGGTGGGATGAATGATTGTTACTGCACTCGTGGTCTCCGTCATTCCGTAGTTGCTGGCGAGATTCGGACAGATTTCTCGCAAGCGGCGGATGGCATCGCGTGGCATCGCCGCGCCCTCCCAAACGATTAGCCGTACTGAAGACAGGTCGTACGATTCGAAGTTCGGTAATGCGAGCTGCATTTGGAAGGTACTCGGTACCGAGAGCCATACGCTGATCCGTTCGTGCTCTATCAGCGCCATTGACTCTCCAGGCTCGAACTTCTCCATAAATACGATGCAACCACCACACGCCAGAGTAGGGCAAGATACGTCAATTACAGAGCCGACGTGATTGATCGGAAAGTAGTTGAGTACACGTTGCCGAGGGACAGGCCAGGCGTTATTCTGAGCTTGGCAAAATGCCACAATACCGTCGTGATGAAGAAGGGCGCCTTTGGGTTTGCCGGTAGATCCGGATGTGTAAACCAGTAAGCACGGGTCGCGCCCGCCACAGTTCTCGCGTACGTCCTCCAGTCTCGCCGAAGTAATCGATTGACCGCGTTCCATAAATTCGTGATAGGGAAGTGAACCAGGCGGCTGCGGTCCGTCGTTCAGAGCAATCACATGCTGTATTGATGGAGCGGCAGCCGTCATTACCGCGATTTCTTTGAAATAGTCTCGGTCCGAAACCCGGGTTCTGGCCAGCAAAACGACCGGCTTGGCATCGCTGACAACGTACTTGAGTTCCTCAGTTTGATAACGCGGATTCAGACCAAGCCAGACTCCGCCAATACATGCTGTTGCAAGAAAGGCAACTACGAAGTCCGGATGTGGTGTGATGAGTGTGGCAACCGTGTCGCCCTTCTTCACGCCGGAGGCCAGCAATGCTCTAGCCAGCGCATCGACCCGGGCCTGTAATTGTGCGTAGGTGATTCGCTGTTCGCCGGCAACGAGCGCCTCGGCATCCGGCGAGGCCGCAGCAAAGCCAGCGACAAAGTCGCTTACTCGCCTTAGTTGAAACTTTCCGTCGCCATTTTCGTCAGTGCTAAAGGTTCCGTTTCTGGAGTTCACGAAAGTCCCCCTTTTTATGTTCTATCAATATGCTGAGCTGTATTGAGGACCAAAATCGGCAACACAGGGCGCGACAACGGCAATGCCTGCTCCGGCAGGCAGATGCACGCTCCCGCTTTCTAACGCACCGCCAAACGCAAAGACGTCACTTGCTTCGCCTGCGAAAGGTTGTGGCATGGAGATGTGAGTATCGCTCAGATTAACGAATACGTAGCAGCGTTCGCTCGCTACCTCCCTGACGATACACAACGTGCCCTCTGGTGAGTCGCAGAATTTGGTCGAACCTTTAACCAACGCGGGGTGGCGTTCGCGCCACCCCAGCCAGTTGCGAGCGAAACTTAGCATCGATTGGTCATCTTGCGATTGGACATCAACCGCGAGAACCCGATGGGCAGGGTCGGCTCGTAACCATGGCGTTCCTGTCGTGAAGCCTGCATGGGGGCTATTTTTTTGCCAGGGCATTGGCGTGCGCTCACCGTCGCGTCCTTTCCGCAGCGGCCAGAACGCTTTTCCTTCCGGATCCTGAACTTCGTTTTTAGTCATTTCTGTTTGTGTTAGGCCAAGTTCTTCCCCCTGATAGAGAAGCACTGGGCCGCGCAGCGAAGTCAAAAACGCCAGAAGGGTCTGCGTCCATTGACCAGGCAATCCCTTTGGGGTCCAACGCGACGCCACGCGAACCACGTCATGAGTCGAGAAAGCCCATGTCGGCCAGGCGTCCGGGCCCAGGGTATTGAACATCTTCTCCACGCTCGCGCGTATTCTTGCGGCATCAAACTCCGCGCCTAGCAGCAAGTAGTTGTAGCCGGTGTGAAAGGTGTCATTGTGGCCAGTGTATTCCTTCATTGCTTCAAAGGGCCGTTCGTCGCTTAATTCGGCCAGCAGCAGACGTTTGTCATAGCGGTCGGAGAGAGCACGCAACTGAGCGATAAACGCCATATTCTCGGGTCGACCCCGGTCATAGATATGATCCTGCATCTGGTAGGCCTTCACCGGTCGTTCTACCTTCGCAGGTGGATTGTCACGCAGTAGTGGATCGTGCATAAAGAAATTCGGCGAGTCGAGGCGAAAGCCGTCAACACCACGCTCGAGCCAAAACTGCATTGCTTTTAGAATCTCGGCCTGCACATCTTCGTTGTGCATATTAAGGTCCGGCTGTTCGATTAGAAAATTGTGAAGGTAGTACTGCGCCCTGCCCGAATCCCAAGCCCATGCAGAGCCGCCGAAAACGGCGAGCCAATTGTTGGGAGGGCTGCCATCGGGCTTCGGGTCAGCCCACACATACCAATCTGCCCTGGCACTGTTGCGATCTGCACGGCTTTCTCGAAACCACGGGTGATCGGATGACGTATGAGAATACACTTGGTCCAGTATGATCTTGATGTCGAGATCGTGGGCCCGTGCCAGCAGTGCGTCGAAGTCGTCGAGATCCCCAAAGGACGGGTCGATGTCCGTAAAGTTCGAAACGTCGTAGCCGAAGTCACGCATTGGGGATGTTGAAACCGGTGCGAGCCAGATTGCATCGATACCAAGTGCCGCAATGTAGTCCAGCTTAGCTATTAGACCCGGGATGTCGCCAATTCCATCGCCGTTTGAGTCCATAAAGCTGCGCGGATACACCGAGTAGATTACTGCACCATGCCACCAAGCGTCCAAATCGATACCTTCTTAAAAGTTGAATTGAAATTCAATTTTATATTAGATAGCTCATAAAAGAAGACGCGATGACTGACCTGTTTATGGCGAATTCGCGTTACTGGCGGTCATCTCGTTTCTCCTTCAAATCAAAGTACCAAGATTGCTTTAACTGAATCTTCACACGTACGATTTATAAAAATAAAGGTGAATAAAAACAGCGACTTAAAGAGTTTTTAGGGCCAGGCGGATTACCCAAAACAAGCTGGAGCGTGTTTTGTCCCTGCTGGCTTCGCGCATTGGGCGTTCGGTGCCAAATGCGCCTGCAGTCGCATTTGATCGAACCGCCGACCTCTACCATGTCAAGGCTGATTGGCCGCACCAAGACACGCGTAGACGCCCAATAATCTACACCGAAGACTGTGGTTCAGGAAATACGTCTGTGACGAGGGAGGTCAGCCGCGTTCGGCTTGAAAGCCGTCGCGTAGCTTCTGCTCTGACAATCCGTATTTGCCGGCAATGCCGACAAAAAATGGATCCCAGTGATTCGTTAAGACGTCTACCTCGGAGGCATTCTCAATCAATCGTTGGTAGCCGACCGATCCGGGAACCCGAACAGATTGACTGGGTCTGGGAGGACAATTTTGTATCGCATCAACATAGGCGTCTGATCGTGCCTTGACCGCGTCAATGGACCCAAACTTGGCAGGATTGATGCAGAGGTAATAGCTACCGCCGACCGAGGGCACCGAGTTGTTAGTGTCCGGGTCGGTAATCTCCTCCACCGAGGGCAGCGCCGTGGATGGAATACCCAGAGGGTTGATGATCGCGGTCATGGCCTCGTTCCACATATTGAGAGCGTAGGTGCGCGGCTCCTCAATTTGGCCTGCGGCCCTGCAACCCCAGACTCTGCCGTAGCCTTCAATCGGCTCGGCGTATCGGCCGGCGTCATCTGACAATTCGCCGGTGGTGGGATCGATGAGCCACTTACCTGCGAGCGGTTTGCCGTGGATAGCCGCTTCTGAAACGTCCGCGTCGTAGAACTCCGCCAGCGCGACGCTGGTCCAGACAGGTGGCTTGTCACCTGCAGGGCTGATGGCGTCAAACGGTGCGCAAGATAGCTTGTTGAGCATGCCGCCAAAGGGCGCTGCTAGTGGCACTGTGTTGTTTGATGACATGGCCATCATGTCCTGCTCGAAGGCTTTGTAAACGTAGCGTGCAAAACTGCCCGCATCGTTGTGATTACCACCGAAGACTAAACCAATGCCATGCTCACGCGCCTTCTCAATGGCCAGATCAGCCATGATGTTGAGGCACCAATAGCCAGAGCTTCTGTTGCCATCGACTGTGGCCCACACCGGCCCCTCGTCGACCACCACAGGCTCGGCTGATATATCGAGGATGCCCATCTCAAGTGCAATATCGATTGCCTCGTAAACACCAAGGCCTTGATTTAGTTTGCCCTGAATGTGCGCAAACGTAATAGCGTCTGAGACATAGTGAGCATGCGCCTCTGCCGCGCCTGCCGCCATCCATACCTGCTTGATGGCGTAATACAGAAAGCCGGGGTCTTCTTTTCTGGTGGGTGACGGCTGATTCATGGTTGCGCCAACTTATCAAAAGCGGCTGCGCTGGTCCCCGCGCTCATGCCGCCGTCGAGCATAATGGCTTGCCCACTAATGAAGGCGCTTTCCGGACTGCCGAGAAAGTGGATGAGCGCGGCGGCCTCCTCTGGTGCGCAGATTCGCCCCAGCGGCACCAGCAGTTTTTCTGCTGCGAGGAGATCCTCTCCGCCGTCGGCGTTTGCCATGGGCGTATCCACGCTACTGGGGCACACACAGTTCACACGGATCTGATGGCTTGCGAGCTCAAGGGCGGCAGATTTACTAAGACCTACCAGTGCGTGCTTGGACGCGACGTAGTCAGATAAGCCCACCACGCCCACCAACC
>NZIN01000047.1 GCA_002689905.1 Rickettsiales bacterium | reverse complement strand
TTATTCTGTAATATCTCCAGAGGGTTGTGCTTCAATTTTATGGAAGAAAGAAGGGTTTGACGAGATAGCAGCTAATAGCCTGAAACTAACTGCGAATGATCTTATAAAATTGCAAGTTATAGATGAAATTATTAAAGAGCCTCTTGGAGGAGCTCACAGAAAACCTGAATCAATAATGGAAAGTGTAAAAGGTAGTTTAATAAAAAATCTAGAGAATTTGCAAAATAGTAACAAAAAAATAAGTTTACTTTCCCTTAGAAGAAAAAAATATTTACAGTATGGTTCAGAGTTAAGAGTTTAAAGATTTGTCTTTATTAAGTAAGTTTAGAGAGTTAAATAATTTTGTAAAAGACGACAATCATTACGAATTAATATGTTGCCAACATAAGATAGGATATATTCATAAAGACATAGCTAAGAGCTTAATGCTTAATATAGATGGTATTAATTTAATTAATGGAGCTGTGTATTTTAAAGACAGAAGTCAAATTAAGTTAAATAAAAAAGCTTTAGAAATTGCAAAAATTTTATACCAAAAAGGTAAACTATCAGCATTGTCTAAGGAGTTATTTTCATGTAAAAAAAGTATTGATAGTAAAGAACTCTTTAGGCTAGATAGAGGTTTAGTAGAAATTTTAGGTATAAGAGGATACGGAGTTCATTTAATAGCATATGTTAAAAATAAAAATTCTTACAAGCTATGGGTTCCTAAAAGAAGTAAAAGTAAATTAGTTGAACCATCTAAACTTGATAATACCGTAGCAGGTGGTATTAAAGCTGGTGAAGATATTTATTCTGCCATAAAAAGAGAAGCTTATGAGGAAGCAGGAATATCAGCTAAAGACTTTAAATATACGAAGCTCACTGGAACAATAAACTATAATTGGAAGAATAAAGAATATTCAATTAGAAGAGATACCTTGTATTTATTTGATATGGAAGTAGATGAAAGTTTTAAACCAACTTGCTCAGATGGTGAAGTAGAAGACTTTAAACTAATGGACTGGAAAGAAGTTTTAAAACTAATACAGGAAACAGATTTGGTTAAAAGTAACTGTTCTTTAGTCTTTGCCCATTTTTTAATAAGACATGGACTAATGACAAATAAGAATGAAAAAAACTATGAAGAGATACTTAGAGTTTAATTAAATTAAGTTACTTAACTTTTTTATTAGTTCAAGAGTATTGATGTCTTCAATAGTAGCAGGAGTTTTATATTCTGTTTTATTTAAAATATTGGATATAGTAGATCTAAGTATTTTACCTGATCTTGTTTTTGGTAAGTTTGTAACAATTAGTGATTTTTTATAAGAAGCTACAGGCCCTAATTTTTCTCTTACTAAATCTATTGTTTCGTTAACAACTTCATCTTCTGATTTAATACATGAATTATTCAGGACTAAAATACCAACTGGTACCTGACCTTTTAAATTATCATTCATTCCTATTACGGCACACTCAGCTACGTCTTCATGTTGTGTTAAAATTTCTTCTATAGATCCTGTAGAAATTCTGTGTCCTGCACAATTAATAATATCATCTGTTCTAGACATTACAGAAATATATCCATCATTATTAATTATTCCGGCGTCTGAAGTATCATAATAACCAGGATACTTTTTCAGATAAGCTTCATAAAACCTATTAGCACTATTCCAAATCTGCGAACTACATCCTGGAGGAAGAGGAAGTCTAATTGCTAAGTTACCCATTTTTTCTCGAGCTAGTTCTTTTCCTTTATCATTGAGAACAACTACAGAGTAACCTACAGCTGCCTTACCAGTAGAACCATGCAGGATGTCAAATAATTCGTATTCAGGAAAATTACCTGCTATAGACCATCCAGTTTCGGTTTGCCACCAATGATCAATAACAGGTTTTTTTGTAATGTTCATAGTCCATTTTATACTCTCTGGATCAGCTCTTTCCCCAGCTAAAAATATATATTTTAGTGATGAAAGGTTATACTTTTTAACCTGCTGACCTTGGGCATCTTCTTTTTTTATAGCTCTAATAGCAGTAGGTGCAGTAAACATTGTTTTAACTTTGTGTTCAGAAATAACCCTCCAAAACTGTCCAGAATCAGGTGTTCCTACCGGTTTTCCTTCATACAAGACTGTGCTACATCCTAGTAATAAAGGAGCATAAACTATATAAGAGTGTCCCACTACCCAACCTACATCAGAGGCAGCCCAAAATACATCATTCTCTGTAATATCATAAGTCATCTTCATGCTATTATATAATGCAACAGCATGTCCGCCATTAGTTCTCACAATACCCTTTGGTACGCCTGTGGTTCCAGAGGTATGTAGAATATATAATGGATCATTAGAGTCAACAGGGATACAATCAATGCGCGAAGAACAATCAATAAAATCATCCCAAGAAATATCAGTAGGCTGATCTAAATTACATAAATATTGTTCCCTTTGATATATCACTTTTTTTAGAGGTTTATGAGAAGTAAAAGTCAGTGCTTCATCTAGTATCTTTTTGTAATTTATTATTTTATTAGGTTCTAACCCACAGCTAGCTGATACTATAACTTTTGGAGTAACGTCAGAAATTCTACTTGCCAATTCTTTTGAAGCAAACCCTCCAAAAACAACAGAATGTATTGCCCCAATTCTCGCGCAAGCTAACATGGAAAAAATTACTTCGGGAATCATAGGCATGTAAATAATTACTGTGTCCCCTTTTCTAACACCTAATTTACTTAAAGAGGCAGCCAATGATGAAACTTTAGATAATAATTCTTTATAATTAATTTTTCGTTTCGTGTTAGTTATAGGGCTATCATAAATTAGGGAAACTTTTTCACCATGACCATTTTCTACATGTCTATCAATACAGTTATAGCAGGTATTAAGTTTGCCCTCATAAAACCAAGTACTTTTATTATTTTCTGTATGAAGTGTTTTTGTAAAGGGTTCTATCCAAGATATCGCTTTAGACTTTTCTTTCCAAAAAGATAAGGGATTTTTTTGCCAAGCTAAATAATTTTTTTCATAAGACATGGTCTAGTTGAGGGCAAATATATTTTCATATACTTGCCCTGATTAAATTATTCTCTATTACCAAAAAGCATTAATAGATACTGAAAAAGCAAGAGTAAATCTAAATATAATTTTAGAGCACCCATAACAGCCTTTTTAGTTGAGTCTTCGGTGTTTTCATTTGCAACATAGATCTCCTTAATAACTTGAGTGTCATACGCTGTTAATCCTGCAAATATTATTACGCCAATTATTGACATCGCAAATTGTAGTGCAGAAGATCCTAGAAATATGTTCACTATCGAAGCAATTATTAAACCTATTAAACCCATCATCAAAAAACTACCCATTTTTGCTAATGATCTTTTAGTCGTATAACCCCAAATACTCATAGTTAAAAACATTGACGAAGCAATGAAAAATACTCTGGCAATTGTTGCTCCCGTATAAACTAAAAATATGCTAGCCAGTGAAATACCATAACAAGCTGCTAATAACCAAAACAGATTTTGTGCAGTTTTAGCTTTCATTTTATTAATGCCAAAACTCATCCACAAAATAATACCTAGTGGAGCAAACATTACCACAAAAGCTAATGGACCCTGCATTAAAGAAACTACTACTGCATTTCCAGAAACAAAGGCGTTAGCAAAAAGATATGCTATAACTCCTGTAATTCCTAGACCTGCAGACATATAACCGTAAACTTTTAACATAAACTTCCTTAAACCCTCATCTGTAGAAGACAAAGAAGAGGCTCTTGATCTCACATTGTGATCGTTGGTGTACTTACCAAATGCCATTTGAAACTCCATTAAATAATTAATAAATATATATTTAATATATGATATTTTGCATGTAATATTCAAGAATTGATTTTTTATAGGAGATTATATGCTTAAAAACCAAATTAATTACTTTAAATCCAATGATTGGAAAATCAAGGGTTTAGAAAAGTCTGCAAAAAAAACATTCACTTTTGAGGACTTTAAGTCTGCTTTTTCATGGATGACTTATATTGCAATTGAGGCAGAAAAAACTGATCATCATCCAGAATGGAATAACGTGTATAATAAAATTTCAATAGTATTAAGTACTCATGATAAAGGCAAGCTTACTTCAAAAGATTTTTTTTTAGCAAAATTTATGGATATTCAATTTGAAAGGTATAGGTAAAAGTTCATTTTACAAGAAAGAAAAATAGCTCAGATACTTGGCTATTCTGGTATAATACCTTACTTATTTACCTCTATTTTTGTAAGGTTTAATTTTACCTATTTTGATATAGTAGAAGTAATAATTATTTACTCTTATACAATTATTACTTTTTTAGGCGGAATTTATTGGGGCATAGCGCTAATAAGTAAATATAATTCTAAATTTATTTTTTTATTCTCTGTAACATCATCAGTTTTAATATTAACTAGCTTATTTTTAAACTTCGATACAGTCTACAAAATAATATTTATAATTATTTTAATAAATACATTCTTATTTTTTGAACTTAGATTTTTTAAAGAAAAATTTATACCAAAATGGTTTTTTACTCTTAGAATAAGGCTTAATGTTTTATTGACATTTTTTCTAATTGTTATTTTTTTTAGACTTTTTTTATTTTAATTCATTTTACTTAGCTGAATTCCTGTTATAAGTATTAAAGAAGAGCCTAATATAAAAAGCAAAGTAATGTTTTCTGAAAAAATTGATATTCCTATTATGCTTGCAAAAATTACTCTAAAAAAATCAAAAGGCATTACAATTGTTGATTTACCAACTCTAAGACCTTCAATAGTAAAGAATTGAGCCAACAAGCCAAATATTGTTGCTATAATAATAAATAATATAGATGGCCAACTAGGGTACTTTGCCATTAGTAGGTATGGTATAATTAAAAATAAGCAACTTAAAAATGAGAACCAAAATTGTATGTGGAGGCTTTTTTCTATGTAGGAAATTTTTTTAATAAATATTTTCACCAAAGCCATTAAAAACGCTCCTATTAAGGCATAAATATAGAATATGAAATCAGATTTACTCTGTAATTCAACTCCTATGGTTATCATTACTCCAAAAAAACCTAATAAGATATAAAAAATTGCGTTTACATTTATATCTTCTTTTAAAAATAAAACAGCTAAAGGAATTATGAAGAAAACTTTAGAAAAGTTTATTATCGTTACATTTGAAAGAGGAACATGTTTTAGAGCGGTAAAAGTAAAAAACATTGCTGATAGGCCTAAGATAGTGCGAAAAAAATGAAACTTAAAATAAGTTTTTTTTAGGTTTAAAACTCTAAATCTTAATAGTGGTATTAGAATACATATTGCTACGCATGATCTTAAAAAAATTATTTCTATAACACTATGTTCATCTAATAAAATTTTTATACAAGAAGACATTATAGAGAAACATAAAGAAGCATATATAATATACTTTATGCCTTTAATATTATTATTATATCTCACAAATATCTACAATTATTCATATTCTTTTTGCAGTAATTACCGGAGTAGTTTCTTTTTTACCTGCTACTTTTTCTCTATTTATAATATAAATACTAGAAATAAATATAATCAAACTTCCAATAAAAACTGTAACTGATGGTATTTCATAAAAAATATAGAAAGCGAGTATTGCTGTAAATGGAAGTCTTAAATAATCAAATACAAGAACATAAGTGGTTTCAGATATTGAAAAAGCACGTGTGATACCTTGATGAGCTAAAGTAGCAATTAATCCTGTGCTTACTAATAGTAATCCATCTACTAAACTAGGTTTTATCCAATATATAATACAAGGTATAAAAGAAAATATTGCTAAAAATATTGGCATATAAAATACAACAGAGTTTGGGTGATCAATCATAGTAAGTTTTTTTATAAAAACAGCTGCCAATCCCATTAGTAATGAAGCTGCTAGAGCAATAAGCAAGTAAATACTCATATTATTAAATCCTGGTTTTATGATAATTAGAGCACCAATAATAGAAAGCATAATTGCAATAAACCTTCTTTTTTTTATTTTTTCTCCTAAAAAAACAATAGCGCATATTGCACCAAAGATTGGAGCTGTAAAATTTATGGCTGTTGCTTCAGCTAGAGGAATTTTAGATATTGAGAAAAACCATAGATACATTGCTGCTAAAGCTACTGCAGACCTTCCTAATTGTAGTTTAATTGATTTCGTTTTTAAACTCGACAATCCAGAATTTAATAGCCATGGGAAAATAAAAATTACAGCAAAAAATGATCTAAAAAAAATAATTTGAGAGAGGTGGTAGTCATTCGATAAATATTTAACTAATGTGTTTAGAAGTGCAAAGTTTAATGATGCAAACAGCATCCAGAGAGCTGATTTAATTCTTAATGACATTTTTTCATTTTATTTTATTATTTATAGCATGAAAGGTAGTGAAAATGAAAAAAGTTTATGACACCCCTGAAGAAGCAATAAAAGGATTACTCTTTGATGGTATGATTATAATGTCAGGAGGTTTCGGTCTTTGTGGTTTACCAGAAAATCTAATACTCTCTTTGAGAGATAGTGGAGTAAAAAAAATAACTGTGATATCTAATAATGCAGGAACAGAGGGCAGTGGTCTAGGTCTTTTATTAGAAACAGGACAAATAAGTAAAGCTATATCTTCTTATGTTGGAGAAAATAAACTTTTTGAAAAACAGTATCTTTCTGGAGAAATTGAACTAGAGTTTAATCCCCAAGGCACTCTAGCAGAGAGAATAAGAGCAGGTGGTGCTGGTATTCCAGCATTTTTTACTGCTACAGGTGTGGGAACATTAGTAGCAGAAAATAAGGAACATAAAACATTTAATGGAAAGAATTATATTATGGAGACAGGACTAGTTGCAGATTTATCAATAGTGAAAGCTTGGAAAGGAGATAAAGCTGGTAATTTAATTTATAGAAAAACAGCTAGAAATTTTAATCCAATAATGGCAACAGCTGGCAAGCACACTATAGCAGAAGTTGAAGAATTGTGTGATGAGGGAGAATTAGATCCAGATCAGATTCACACCCCAGGTATTTATATACAGAGAATTATTAAAGGTAAAAGTTATAGTAAGGCAATTGAAAACTTAACCTTGAGTGAAGATTAATGGGTTGGGATAGAATGGATATGTGCAAAAGGGCTGCAAAAGAACTTAAAGAAGGTTATTATGTTAATTTAGGGATAGGAATGCCGACCCTAGTTGCTAATTACATAGATGAAAATAAAAATATAACTTTACAAAGTGAAAATGGAATGCTCGGAATGGGCCCTTTTCCAAAAAGAGGAAAAGAGGATCCAGATTTAATTAATGCAGGAAAACAGACTATTACATCTTTACCAGACTCTAGTTTTTTCTCTTCTGCAGAATCTTTTGCTATGATTAGAGGCGGGCATATAGATTTGTCGATACTAGGTGCCATGCAAGTATCAGAAAAAGGCGACTTAGCAAATTGGATGATTCCTGGAAAAATGGTTAAAGGAATGGGTGGAGCAATGGATTTAGTTGCAGGTGTAAAGAAAGTGCTAGTATTAATGGATCATAATGCTAAAGATGGTAGTCCAAAAATTTTAGCAAAATGTACACTTCCTTTAACTGGAAAAAGTGTTGTAGATTTGATTATTACTAATATGGGAGTTTTTGAAATTAAAGAAGGTTTAAGAGTTTTAGAAATAGCTCCTGGTGTTAGTAAAGAACAACTTATAAAAAATACTGCCGTTAATTTAATTTTTAATTAACTTTAAGAACTATTTTACCAATATTTTTTCTTTCTAATAAGTAATTTAAAGCAGTAGTTGCTTCTTTTAAATCAAAAGTTTTGTGATTAATAGGATTGATTAGCTTTCTGTCATAAAGTTTATTTAAAACAGCAAAATCTTCTCCAATGCTTTTAGGTTCTCTATATGCCAGTTCTCCCCAGTATAAACCGTCTGCTTTAGCATTTTTTAGTAAGAGCCTATTTGCAGGAATATCAGGTATTTTACCTGAGGCAAACCCCACTATAACAATTCTACCATTCCAACTAAGCGATTTTATTGCGTTTAAGGCTAAATATCCTCCTACCATATCAATCACTACATCTATCTCTTTAATGTTAATTCTGTTTAATTCATTCTTTAAAATATTTTGCTTATAATTTATGATGTGATCGGCTCCTTTATTTTTACAACTTTGCAATTTTATGTCGTCTCCTCCACATGCTATAACATTAGCTTCCAATGCTTTAGCTATTTCTACTGCAGCAATGCCAACCCCGCCTGTTGCCCCTAAAATCAAGCAGGTTTCATTTTTTTTTATTTCAGCTTTTGTCACCAAAGCGCTATAAGCTGTTCCGTAAGTAACAGGGAATCCAGCAGCTATTTCTAAAGACATATTTTTAAAAGCTTTATAGATATTTTCTGAGGGAACTATTACTTCAGATTTATACCCTCCATACTTCATTATTGCTATAACTGAGTCGCCAACCTTATGACTTAAAACATTTTTACCAATTTCTATTACTTTCCCAGAAACCTCTAAACCAGGAGAAAAAGGAGGTCTGGGTCTTTCTTGATACCTTCCCTTTATAGTTAAAACATCAGCAAAATTTACTCCTACACTATTTACTTCAATTCTTACTGAATTTTTCTCAATTTTATCAGATTTTGATTTTACATATTCAAGTATTTCTGGACTGCCATATCTATTTACTATCATGCTATACATTTTATTATAGACCTAAACAAATTTTTAAATTAAAACTAAGTTTACTTATTATATAAAAGGAGTAAATATGCATTTTAAAAAGGTAACAGTTTTTTTTAGTTTTTTTTTCTTTTTTTCTAATTTTAGTTTGTTAGCAGAAGACTATGGCGTTAAAAAATTAGGAAAGTATGGGAACTGGAGTGTTTATTCAAAAACAAAAAATCTATGTTATATGATTGCAGAACCAGAAAAGTCAGAAGGGAAATATAAAATGAGAGGCAGGGTTAGAATAGTTGTTTACAGAAATAGTGAAAAAATCAAAAATAGTAACGTTGTAGGTTTTGACTTTGGATATTCTTTTCCTCAGAATGCAAAAGCTACTATAGAAATAGATACTAAAAAGGCTTTTCAACTTAGTACATTTGGTCAAACTGCTTGGACAGGAATTAAGTCAAAAACTGATAAGCAGATTATAATTGAAATGGAAAAAGGAAATAAATTAGTGGCTTTAGGGAAATCTAAGCGAGGAACAGATACAAAAGATACTTATTCATTAAGTGGTTTTTCCAAGGCATTTGAGAAAATAAGTAAATATTGCGGTTAAATATATTGAAAGAAAATATATATAATGTCTCGTTAGAAGAATTAAAATCATTTTTTATTAGCGTTCAGGAAAAACCATTTAGGGCTGATCAATTATGGAATTGGTTGTATGTTAAAGGCATTAATAATCTAAATGTAGTAAATAATATTTCTTTACCAGTTATTAAAAAAATCAATGAAAATTTTTTTTTTCCTGATTTTAAGGTTAAAAAATATATTTGTTCAAAAGATGGTACTAAAAAATGGTTATTTGAACTTAATGATGGTAAAGAAATTGAAACTGTTTATATTCCTGAAAAAAACCGAGGGACCATATGTATATCATCACAAGTAGGGTGTACTTTATCTTGTTCATTTTGTCACACAGGTACTATGAAGTTTATCAGAAACTTAAATTTGTCAGAAATACTTGGACAAATAATCTATGTAAAAAATGATTTAAAAGATTGGGTTTATAACAAAGAAGAAAGAAAAGTTACTAATATAGTTTTTATGGGAATGGGTGAACCTTTTTATAATTATGAAAACGTAATTAAAACAATAAATGTTTTAATTAATAACAAAGGTCTCGCTTTTTCTAAGAGGAAAGTTACTCTTTCTACTTCTGGAGTAGTTCCAGTAATAGATAAATTTAAAGAAGAAAGTGATGTTAATTTAGCAATTTCATTACATGCAGCATTTGATAAAATTAGAGATGAATTAGTGCCTATTAATAGAAAGTGGCCTATAAATAAACTTTTAGAGGCTTTAAGAAATTACAGCAAAAGAAGAGTAAATAAAAAAATAACTTTTGAGTACATAATGCTAGATGGTGTAAATGATTCTCTAACAGATGCTAAAGAACTAATTAAACTAATTAAACCATTTAAAGCAAAAATAAATTTAATTCCATTTAATCCATGGCCAGGCTCTAAATATAAAGTGTCTTCCCCAGATAGAATTTTAGAATTTAAAAAATATATTTTGGAGAAAGGCAAATTAGTTGCTACTGTAAGAATGCCGAGGGGAAATGATGTTTTGGCAGCATGTGGACAATTAAAATCTTTTTAGAAGAGGAGTGGTTATGAAAAAAAAAGTAGTTTTAGCTTATTCTGGCGGATTAGATACTTCTGTTATTTTAAAATGGTTGCAAAAAGAGAGAAATTTAGAAGTAATAGCATTTATAGCTGATATAGGTCAAAAAGATGAATTAGAATCAGCTCAAAGAAATGCAATTAAAATGGGAGCTAAAAAAGTAATTGTTGAAGATTTAAAAAATACTTTTGTAAAGGATTATATATATCCTATGTTTCGTGCTAATGCATTATATGAGGGAAATTATTTACTAGGTACAGCTATAGCAAGACCACTTATAGCAAGAAAGCAAATTGATATAGCTAAAAAATATAAAGCAAAATTCGTTTCTCACGGTGCTACAGGGAAGGGCAATGATCAAATTCGTTTTGAAATGGGATATTATGCTCATAACCCCAATATAGAGGTCATAGCTCCGTGGAGGGAATGGAATTTAAATTCTAGAGAAAAACTCATCAAATATGCATATCAAAATAAAATACCTGTTCCAGGAAGCAAAAAAAAAGACCCACCTTATTCAATGGATGCAAACCTTCTTCATATTTCTTATGAAGGAAAAATATTAGAAGACCCTTGGGTAGAACCTGATGAAAATATGTATAGATTAACTAAGACACCATCTAAAGCTAGTAGCAAAGGAGAAAATATTATTTTAAGTTTTAAAAAAGGGAACTTAATAAAGGTGAATAATAATAACCTAACTCCTTTTAAAGCTTTCAAAAAGCTTAATGAAATAGGAGGAAGAAATGGTATAGGAAGAAAAGACTTAGTGGAAAATAGAACAGTTGGTATGAAATCAAGAGGAGTATATGAAACTCCTGGAGGTACTATTTTATTAGAAGCACATAGAGCAATTGAAAGCTTAACATTGGATGGACCTACTATAATGCTCAAAGATGAAGTAATGCCTAAATATGCAAAACTTATCTACGATGGTCTGTGGTTTAGTCCAGAAAGAGAAATGTTGCAAGCTTTAATAGACAAAAGTCAAGAAAGAGTAGAAGGAGATGTAAAAATATATTTAAGACAAGGAATAGTTAGTGTAAAAGGAAGGAAATCAAGGTTTAGTTTATATAATAAAGATTTATCAACCTTCGAGGAAGATAACATTTATGATCAAAAAGATGCAGAAGGTTTTATTAAGCTTAAATCATTAAGGTTTAGAGTTTACTAAAACTTATTAAGCCGGTATACTCAAAAAGAAGATTTCTAAAAAATATCAATAAGATTATTAGTATTACCGGAGATATGTCTACTCCACCAAATTCGGGCAAAAGCCTTCTAATTGGCCTTAATAGGGGCTCAGTAACTTTATACAGAAAACTTCCTATCATATTAACAAAATTACTCTGAGTATTTACTATTCCAAAAGCAACCAACCAGCTTAATATAGCTTGTATTATAAGTAGCCAAATAAATAGCTCTATTACTTGACTTATCAATATTACTAAGGAATTCATATTTAGATGATATATAAAAATTATAGAGTAGCAAAGGAAAAAATCCTTTGCTACTATTAGTGAAGGCTATTTCTTCTTTGAGACGTATTCTGGGTAACCTTCTGAACCTGCTTCGCTTAGATCTAAACCATAGACCTCGTCATCTTCTGTAGCTCTTATTCCAACTGTAGCTTTTAATATTGACCATACTATGGTTGAACCTATGACTGTAAATACTCCAAAAGCAAGTATTCCTATAATCTGAGTGCCATAAGATGTGTCAGAATTAGTGAAAGGAACTACTAATGTTCCCCATATACCAGCTATTAAGTGTGCTGGAATTGCTCCTACTACATCATCTATTTTAAGTTTGTCTAATAATTTCATACCAAACATACATAAAATTCCTCCAATAGCACCTATAATTATAGCCTCTCCAATAACAGGTGTTAAAGGTTCTGCTGTAATACTAACTAAACCAGCAATTGCGCCATTAAGAGTAGCACCAACATCAGTCTTGCCGTACATAACTCTACTTAATATCATTGCACCAAGCACACCGCCTGCTGCAGCCATACTTGTATTAGCAAATATAGTAGCAACGGCATCAGCATCGCCATAAGAGCCTAAAGCTAACTGCGAGGCACCATTAAAACCAAACCAACCAAGCCATAATATCCAAACCCCCAATGTTGCCATAGGTATAGATTGACCAGGCATTACATTAGCTGAACCATCTGAATTATATTTTCCTTTCCTAGCTCCTAAAATAAGAGCACCTGTTAATGCAGCCCAGCCTCCTACTGAATGAACTATTGTTGAGCCTGCAAAATCTGAAAAGCCCATTTCACTTAACCAGCCTCCACCCCATTGCCATGATCCAGAAATCGGATATAGAATAGCAGTTAAGACTAATATAAATCCAAAAAATGGCCAAATTAGTATTCTTTCAGCAAGAGCGCCTGAAACAATTGAAGCAGTAGTAGCAACAAATACCATCTGAAAAAACCAATCTGAAGCTG
>NZIN01000046.1 GCA_002689905.1 Rickettsiales bacterium | reverse complement strand
AGCGCAGCTAACCAATATTTATCGGTTATACCTATCCATCCACCTCTACTGATAGCGGAAACAGAGCCATCTTCTAGTAAATCGTCATAATCAACTTCAATAAGCCTGTTATTTAATACTGCTATTGGGCCTTCATGTAATATATAAAAACCTGATGTTTTTGGTGTTCCTGTTCTATTAATTCTTCCATATTGAGTTAAATTAAAATCTTTATTAGTCTTATTAATTATTTCTTGCTCAACGCTTATCAAAAAGTTTTCATCAATAAAAATTTTTCTTTTAAAAATTAAACCTTCTGAAGATTTCCATTGAATAGTAATAGGAGTATTAGGCCCTAATTTTTTTCC
The DNA here is from genome assembly GCA_002689905.1 of Rickettsiales bacterium. Taxonomy (GTDB): domain Bacteria; phylum Pseudomonadota; class Alphaproteobacteria; order TMED109; family TMED109; genus TMED131. The sequence goes on along the minus strand of NZIN01000046.1, from coordinate 11,038 downwards.
TTCAATTATTTCCCAAATACTTTCTTTGTTAGGTAAATTTATATTCTGTTGAGACATCCATCCGAGTTCTATAAAGTAAGGAATCTTAGTATTTTGAGGAGAAAGTAAAGTAACTTGCTTAGAATCAGGAGCAATGCTTTCTTTATAATCTTTTAAAATTAAGTCATCAAAGCGTGCACCTTTAAGCGCAATAGAACCTATTACTCTTGATTTTTCTGAAAAATATATTCTTTCTTCATTTTGTATAACTGTTTTTCTAGATAAAATTTTGCTTTCAGGTTTTATTTTTTCAACTTCTTCAAAACTATCTAACTTTTTTTTAACTTCTGTTTTTTCAGTAGGAAATAAATATTGAAAAATTAATAGAATAATTAAAGATGCTACAATCGCTAGTAATAGGTTTTTTTGTTCATTCATTCTGTTATTTTCTTTATTTTAATTAAGGCGTTTTTGAGGTTTAAATTTAATTTATTAAAGTTTTCATTTACGAAATTTTTTTTTATTACTAAAACATAGTCGATGTCTTTTTCCCCATAAGAAGATATTATACTTTCCATTGCTCTTGCCCTTCTTTTAGCATAATTTCTCTTTACTGCATTTCCAACTTTTTTACTTGCTATAACTCCGTATCTGGGTTCTTTTACATTACTTACATTAATCCTATTAGCGTATTGAATAGTAAAAGATCTTTGGTTTAAGAAATTCTTAGACTTAAAAACAGAGTAAAAGTCTGCTTTTTTCTTTATTTTATTTGTTAACATTAGATATTTTAAATTATGCTGAAAGTCTTTGACGTCCTTTAGCTCTTCTTCTAGATAATACAAGTCTACCAGCTTTAGTTGCCATTCTTGATCTAAAGCCATGTCTTCTTTTTCTTACTATTTTACTTGGCTGAAAAGTTCTTTTCACAAAAAATCTCCTTAATCTTTAATATATTAACTTATAAAATAAAACTTGAATCTTTTTTAAGCATGCGTCTAACTAGAGCTCTGAAAGCTAACCTGTAACTTCCTGCATCCTTTAAGTCTTTTGCATGCCTTTCTAGAATACTATCCGGAACATGTTCTAATTTTTCACCACATGCTCTGGCCATTAATTGTACCTGACAAGCACTCTCCAGAGTATAAAGTTTCATAAAAGCCTCAGCTACAGTAGGTGCAGCAGTGAGAAGGCCATGATTGCGCAGGATCATTACGCTTTTTTCTCCAAGATCATCAGCAATACGTTTACATTCATCACTCCTCAGTGTTACTCCTTCAAAGTCATGGTAAGCTATCTTATTGTGAAAAGCTGAACCACTGAAATCTATATTGATTAAACCTTGTTTTAGACCTGCCATAGCCATACCCGCATTAGTGTGAGTATGCATTACACAATGAGCATGTGATTTCGAAGAATGAATAGCAGAATGGATAATAAAACCAGCAGGATTGACTTCCCAATTAGTAGGTTCAACTATATTTCCTTCAAGATCAATTTTTACTAAATTTGAAGCAGTTACTTCATCATACATTAGACCATATGGGTTTATTAAAAAATGCTTTTCGGGTCCAGGGACTCTAGCCGTAAGGTGTCCGAAAATTAAGAATGACCATCCTAATTGTTCTACTAATCTGTAAGATGCAGCTAATTGTATTCTTAGTTCTTGTTCAGAAAGATCTTCATAATTTTTCATACAAGATTCTTCAATCTCAAGATGATTAGCTTCAATTTTTTTATCATGTCCTGACATAAATGCTCCAAAATTTGTATCCTAGAGTAATACATTCGACTTAATTTGTAAAAACATTTATAATTATTATAAATTATTGAGGAACATATGAGTAAGTTTTTTAGTTTGATGAATAAAGTAGCGGTAGTAACTGGTTCATCTAGAGGAATAGGTAAAGGAATTGCTCACAGATTTTCCGAATTAGGTGCTAAGGTTGTAATATCTTCAAGAAAGATAACTTCATGCAAAATAGTTGTAAAAGAAATATTAGATAATGGTGGAGTAGCAAGCTCTTTTGAATGTAACATTTCTAACAAAAATTCTTGTGAGGAATTAATTGATTTTGCCATAAAAAAATATGGAAAATTAGATATTTTAGTATGTAATGCTGCAAGTAATCCATATTATGGAAATTTAGCTGATATTCCTGATCAGAGTTTTGATAAAATAATGAATAATAATGTGAAGTCAAATTTGTGGTTAAGTAAGGCAGCTATTCCTTTTCTTAAAAAAAGTAACAGAGGTTCAATAATAATAGTTTCATCTATAGCTGGCCTACAAGGAGTTAAGAATCTTGGAGCTTATTCCATATCTAAAACAGCAGACATAGGTTTAATAAGGAGTTTGGCAGTAGAATTAGGAGAATTTAATATTACAGTAAATGGGCTTTGTCCCGGCATAATTAAAACCGATTTTGCAAGAGCTTTATGGGAAAACCCTAAAATACTTAAAAGTGTAGAAAATGATGCTCCACTAAAGAGAATTGGTACTACAGATGAAGTGGCAGGAGCTGCCATATTACTAGCATCAGGCCCTGGAGCTTTTATCACTGGACAAGTTATCACAATGGATGGTGGCATTACTATAGCTGGTAGGGGTTAAAACATTGAAAACTGTTCTATTTTTAAGTTTTTTTATGATATTAAAAACTTGTTTAAGTCAGCCTGTACCTTCATATAAAAACTTTGAATGCATTAATGAGACAAGAGTAAGTGGATTATTTCAATTTAAAAGAAAGTTTTTAAAGGAAACTGAATTTTTTCCTATTAAAACTACATTAAATTTTAGAAAAAACTTTGAATTATTAACTGTAAATCAGAGTACTACAGAAAAAAATTTTGAAACTAAATATCAGTTTGATTGTGAAAAGAGTGATAGCTTGAATATTATTATTTGTGAACCAACAAACAGCAATAATACATACAATATAAAGTTTTCTTTAGAATCTCTTAGATATAAAAAAACTTTAATTACTGATTATTGGTTAAATGGTAAAGGAAATGAGATAGACTACGTTCACATTGCTCATGGTTATTGTTACGACATAGATTAAAAATTCAGCCACCATTCAAATGAGAATTTTAGCAATAAGCTTGTAATATAAATATAAAGTATTACTATGATATCAATTAATATTATCAAACTACGGGAGGAGATATGAATAATAGTAATGTAAGTAGAAGATCTTTTCTTAAAAAAGCTGGAAAGACTTCTGGTTTTATAGTCTTAGCTGGCGGAGCTGTCCAACTAAGTTCTTTTAATGCCTGGGCTGCAAAGAAAAGTGCTATTGATAATCACGTTGCCAAAACAATGCTTCTTGTTGGAAAAGATATGTTTCCAGGAAAAAAATTTTCTGATGATTTGTATATGATAGCTGTAGATTCTTTAGATTCTAAAGCTGTAAAAGACGAATCACTTAAAACTTCCTTAACTGAGGGTGTAGCGGAATTCGATAAAGCTGCTGGAGGTAAATACATTAGTGCTTCCAGTAAAAAAAGAATGAATGTTATCAAATCAATGGAAGGGAAGGGATTATTTAATTCCGTAAAAGGAGAAATGGTAAACGTATTCTTTAATAATAAGAGGGTATGGGATGTAGCTGGATGGGAAGGTGCTTCTTACGATAAAGGAGGTTACTACCTAAGAGGATTTCAGGATGCAGACTGGCCACAACCACCAGAGGACGCAAGTCCAAATGGCTGGTGGGAATAATTATAGGGAGAAATTAAACAATGGCAAAAAAATTTGATTTAAATGACGATAGTGTTGCAGTAGTTATAGGCTCTGGAGCAGGAGGAGGAACTCTGTCAAATGAGTTAGCTCAAAAAGGTATTAAGGTGGTGTGTCTAGAGGCAGGTAAGAGGTACACGCCAGATGATTTTGTTAATGATGAGTGGGGAGCATTTTTGCAAACAGCTTGGTTAGATAAAAGGTCTACATCAGGTAACTGGCGAGTTGCTACTGATTTTCCAGGTTTACCATCTTGGATTGTAAAAAGTGTTGGTGGATCAACTTTACACTGGGCTGGAGCCTCATTAAGATTTCAAGAGCATGAGTTTAAGGTAAAGACTGAATATGGTGATATAGCAGGAGCTAATTTGCTAGACTGGCCAATTTCATTAAAAGAAATGGAGCCTTATTACGACAAAGCAGAAGATAAAATTGGTGTGACAAGAACGCACGGTATTCCAGGTCTTCCAGGCAATAACAATTTTAAGGTTTTATATGATGGTGCTAAAAAAATGGGTTATAAAGACTGCCATACTGGAAGAATGGGTATTAACAGTGTCCCTAGAGATGGAAGAAATGCATGCTTGCAATTAGGTTTCTGTTTTCAAGGATGTAAATCAGGAGCAAAGTGGTCTGCAGGTTATACAGAAGTTCCTAAGGCAGAGAAAACTGGAAACTTTGAACTAAGAACAGAAGCTCATGTTATCCAGATTACTCACAATAAAAAAGGTAAAATTGATGGGGTAGTTTACGTAGATAAGGAAGGTAATCAGCAAAAGCAAAAAGCCAGAATAGTAGCAGTAGCAGGTAACTCTATTGAAACTCCTAGATTGCTTTTGATGTCAAATTCATCGATGTATCCAGATGGATTATCTAATTCTGCAGGGCAAGTCGGAAGAAACTACATGAGACATTTGACTGCTTCAGTTTACGCTCTAATGGATAAGCCTGTAAATATGCATAGAGGTACGACAATGGCAGGAATTATCACTGATGAGTCTAGAAATGATCCTTCCAGAGGTTTTGTAGGTGGTTACGAAATGGAAACTCTTTCATTAGGATTACCTTTTATGGCGGCATTCTTAAAGCCTGGCAACTCAGGTTATGGTCCTAGAGTAGCTAAGTTTTTAGAAAACTATGATCATATGGCAGGTATGTGGATAGTAGGAGAAGATATGCCACAAGAGTCAAATAGAGTAACTTTAAATACTAATGAAAAGGATCAAAATGGTATGCCTATTCCTAATGTTCATTTTGACGATCATAATAATGATCTTAAAATGCGAAAACATGCTTTTGGAAAAGGTACAGATGTTTATAAAGCAGCCGGAGCAGTAGATGTTTTTGAAACACCTCCTTATCCATCTACACATAATTTAGGTACTTGCAGAATGAGTCAAAAACCAAGAGATGGAGTATGTGATAAGAATGGAAAATCTCATGACATTGCTAACCTTTTCATCTCTGATGGTAGTCAATTTACTACGGGTGCCTCTGAAAACCCTACATTGACCATAGTCTCTTTAGCAATAAGGCAAGCAGAGTATATAGCTAAAGAAATGGCAAAAGGTACTATTTAAGTTCGACTATTTAGAGAGGCTCTTTTTTAATTCAAGAGCCTTTCTAACAAATAAATAGCTAATGATCACCAGCTATTTTTTTCTAATGAAATGTGCTTTATATAAGAAGCTAGTTGATTTAACTGACTATCAGAAAGTTTTGACATTCCTCCCCAAGCGGGCATTCTTCCATAACCTTTTTTTAATATAATTATAAAGCGATCATGACCTTTACTATAAATTTTTAAATTAGGAGATAAGAAAAACCCATTATTTTTTCCTTGAGCATCGTTACCGTGACAATTAGAACATCTTTTTTTATAAATTTCTTTACCAGCCTTTATAAGTTTTGAATCTTCTGAGTCAGAATTATTTGCAGAAATGTGATGCGAAGAAAGCAGTAAGTAACTCAAACATATTAATTTTAAAAAAGATATCATGAAAAATTTTAACGGGTAATTAAAAAAAATAAGCAAGGCTTAAAGGCCTTGCTTATATGGAGTCAATATTACTTAAATATTATTTTTCTTTAACTCAGAAGCCAAGTATTCTCCAGTTCTTATAGCTAGCGCTGTAATAGTTAAAGTAGGGTTTGCAGCAGCACCAGTAGTCATAACAGAGCCATCTGCTATAAATAAGTTTTCAATGTCATGAGATCTTCCCCATTTATTCACTACTCCTTCACTTGACTTAGAGCTCATTCTATTTGTTCCAAGATTATGTGTTGAAGGATACGGAGGTGTTCTCCAAGTTTGAACTGCTCCTACTGAGTTGTACAGGGCCTCTGCTTTTTCATAAGCATATTCTCTCATCGCGATATCGTTTGGATGTTCATCAAAATGAACATTAGGAGCAGGAAGACCATATTGATCTTTAGCTGTTTTTGACAGAGTAACTCTATTATTAGATTGAGGCATATCCTCGCCTACCAACCACATACCAGCCAAATTCTTATAACCATCCATCATATTGGTAAACTCTCTTCCCCATCCTCCAGGCTCAAGAAAAGCACCCATAAATGCAGGTCCTAAAGCTAAAGTTTCCATATAATATCCACCAGAAAATCCTCTTCTTGGATTATGCTTTACTTCGTCAGCACAAAATCCAGCCATTGTTTCTCCTCGATAAAAATTTACTGGTTTATCAAATCTAGCATACATAGAACCTGTCATATGTCTCATATAGTTTCTTCCTACTTGTCCTGAACTATTAGCTAAACCATCAGGATACTGTGAAGATTCACTTAATAACAATAATCTTGGAGACTCAATCGAATTACCTGATACTACAACAACTTTAGCTTCTTGCCTTTGAAGGTTATTATCTTTATCCATATATAAAACACCATCAACTTTACCACTTTTATTGTGAGTAATCTTTATCACATGTGCATTAGTTCTTAGATCTAAAAGTCCAGTATCTAATGCTCTAGGTATTTCCCTTTTAGCAGTGCTCCACTTAGAACCATTTTTATCCCCTTGAAAGTTGAAACCATCTTGGATTGATCCTGGCCTACCATCGTATGGTTCAGCATTTGTACCATATGGACCCGTAGCATAAAATTTATAACCTACATTTTTTGCTCCATTAGCAAATACTTTATAATTATTATTTGCAGGTAAAGGTTTTCTTCCTCCTCGGTGTGTAGACCCAATAGCATTTTCTGCTTTTGTATAATATGATTTCATCTCATCTAAAGAAATTGGCCAGTCTAACAAACTGGCACCCTCAATTTCTCCATAGGTGGATAAGGTTTTAAATTCATACTCCAAGAATCTAGGCGTAGCTCCTGCCCAGTGAGTAGTTGTTCCACCGACTGCTTTTACAAGCCAGGTTGGTAAACCAGGGAAATCTTTGGCTACTCTCCAATTACCACTTGTAGTCCTTTTATCTAACCATGCCATTTGGCCGAATGCACCCCACTCATCGTTCGTATAATCTTCTGGCTTCAGAAAAGGACCAGCTTCTAGACATACACATGGAATTCCTGCTTTAGTTAACTCATAAGCCATTGTACCTCCGCCTGCTCCGGAGCCTATAATAACAACAGCACTTTCTTTTTGATCTATTTTTCTCATAATTTTCTCCCTAATTTAATTCGTTAGCTATCAGTTCTTTTATTTTGGCATATCTTTTGGGTGATTCACTTAAAAAGGCAGCCAACTCAGGATGCTCTTCTATTCTAGGCTCAGGTAACCAATCTAGATCATTAAAACCTCTATTTACATAGCCTCCCATGTCAGAACTATAACCCTCATAACCTAATAATTCCCAAGTTTCTTTATCATTATATAGCGTAACTGTGCTAGTCCCTCTGACGTGCTCAAAGAATTCGGTTCTACCCATCTTTTCTAAATATTTAGTAGCTTTTTTAAAGTTTAAAGAGGAAAAGTTATCTGTCTTAAGTTTATCTACCCCTTCTTGTAACATAACAGCTTTCTCAGGACTAGAATTACCTTTATTTATAACATCTTCTGTTGTTCTGTTATATGGTCCATCAGGAAATCTTTCATGTGGATATAACGTACGAACCATCTTTTTCAGTACTTCCTTATCTTTTTTTGAAGAAGCGGCAGTTATCTTGGCTTTAGAAGGATCAATACTCCACAAAGTAGCATAAATAGTGGTTGCAAAAGTTCCTACTAAAAACGATCTTCTTGATAATTTCATAATTATCCTCCCTAGTAATAGTTATTATTATCAATGTAAATAATTCTTATTCTCATAAAATACTAGTAAACTTATTATTAATTTTCAAGTAATATTATTAAAAATTTATATATCAATATTATTTTTTTTTAATAAAATAATAAAAAAGGAATTTATATGAATAAACACCATGAAATAGCAGAAGGGCTTTTTAATGAAATAAATGTAGAAACTGAAAATTTTGTTTTTAATCAAACTATGCTTAGAATTAAAAATCCTAAAAAGTCATTAGATTTTTATACTAGGGTTTTAGGCATGACTCTATATAGAAAATTAGACTTTCCCGAAATGAAATTTACTTTATATTTTTTAGGCATGAAAAATGACGTAGATAATAGTAATGTTCCAAGTGATGATAATGCAAGAACAACTTGGACATTCAATCAAAGAGCTATGTTAGAACTTACACATAATTGGGGAACAGAAAATGACAAGGATTTTACCTATCATGATGGAAATTCACAACCTCAAGGTTTTGGACATATTGGGTTTAGTGTTCCCGATGTTTATAAAGCTGCAGAAAGATTTGAAAAACTAAATGTTGAATTTGTAAAAAAGCCTGATGATGGAAAAATGAAAGGTTTAGCTTTCATAAAAGATCCAGATGGTTACTGGATAGAAATTTTGCAGGCAAATATGATTGAAAAGAGTTCGTCTTAAAGATGAAAAAAAAAGATAAAGTAAATTTATATTTTTTTTTATTTAGTTTATTAATATTGTTATTATTAATATTTCCTGTTTATAACTTTGGAAATAAAATAGATCCTATATTATTGGGTATTCCTTTCTCTCTATTTTGGATAATTACTTGTATTGTTATTCAATTTTTTGGAATAATCATTTTTATTTTATTAGAAAGCAGAGACAGATAGATGGAAAAGTGGCACATAGCTCTAATAGCCATCTCAATTTATTTAATTCTAGCATTTATGATAGGTATTTTGGCAGGTAGAAATAAATCTTTTTTCTCGTTATCAGAATATGCAGTGGGAGACAGATCCTTTAATTTATTTGTTATGTGGTTTCTTATGGGAGGTACTATTTTTTCTGCATTTGCATTTCTAGGAGGTCCTGGATGGGCTTTCTCAAAGGGAGCAGCTTCATTTTATATACTAGTGTATTGTACACTAGGCTTAATGCCTTGGTATGTTATTGGCCCAAAAGTCGCTAAAATTGGAAAAAAAAATAACTATATCACCATGGGTGATTTCCTTGGTGATAGGTATCAATCAAGAATTCTTACAGTAATTGTAGGTATAGTAGCAATATTAGCATTTATACCTTATTTAACTTTACAAATTAAGGGTATGGCTTATATCTTTAATGTATTGACGTATGACAACATACCTTATTGGTTTGGGGCACTTATATCTTTTGGAATAGTAGTAGTTTATGTAGCTACAAGTGGAGTAAGAGGTGCGGCGTGGAGTGACGTTTTTCAGGCAATCTTAATGTTAGTTATAGCTTGGGTGTTAGGGGTATATTTTGTGCAAAAATTACACGGTGGTGTTAACAATATGTTTGCTAGTATCACAGCTAGTAACAGTGAATTTCTTCTTATAGGAGAAGAAGGTTCTTCTATGTCAAAAGCTAGATATAGCAGTAACATTATAATATCTATGATAGGATTTGTAATGTGGCCTCACTTGTTTACCAAGTCATATACAACTACTGAAAAAAGAATAAAAACTACAGTAGCAGTTTATCCAATATTTGCTTTATTTCTTCTTCCTGTTTTGTTTATAGGTTTTTCAGGTTACGGAATTGTAAGCGCAGACGAAATAATGTCTTCAGGACAAATTCTACCATACTTGATAACTAATTATTTAACGGAATCAGGTATATTATATGGTATTGTAGGTGCTGGGGCATTAGCAGCAGCTATGTCTTCTTCTGATGCCATTACACACGGAGCGTCAGTTTCATTTGGTAGAGACATCTGTAAAGCTGTATATTCTAAAATACCTGAAAATATTGAACTTTGGATTATGAGAGCTGCTGTATTCGGTGTTGGTGGTATTGCTTATTTACTAGCTATATTTGGTAGCGATGGACTTATTCAACTGTTATTAGGTGCATATGGACCTATAGCCCAACTTGCTCCAGCTGTATATGCTTCACTATTCTTTAAAAAGACAAACGCTTTATCAGTCATAATAGGTTTAATAGTAGGAGTTATAATAACAATCTACTTTCAGTACTTTGCAACAGATACTATTTATGATTTACATGCTGGACTAATCGGTCTAGTGGTAAATATATTATTTGTGATAATATCTAGTTATGTGTTTGAACAGAGTGAAGAAGAAAAAATTAAAGCAATAGAGTTTAGTGAAATTTAGAGTAGGTGGCATACCTACTCTAAATATAAAATTTAATTTAGTAAACTTAATGCTTTCTCATAACTTTCAAAAGCTAAGCTTGAATCTTTGTGTTCATTAGCCACTACTAAATCTCTTAATTTTTTTACTTCTGCCTTTTTATCTGAACTAATTTTATCAGAATTTAATTGAGCATCTAATTGCTTTATTTCACTTTTCATACAACCAGCAAACAAATTGCTCATGATAAAAAAACTTGTAAAAACTATTAGTATTATTTTATTCATAAAATCTCCTTTGATTAAAAAGTGGAAGAATATTTTTGTTCCTCCACTTGAATTTACTCTAATTACTTTCTATACGATTATAGAAAGTGACTAGATCTAAAATTATAGACATAGACCACCTCCTTTCTTTAAAAATACAATAATAATAGAATTTTTAAGAAAGATAAAGAAATTAGTAATATACTGTTTATTGAATTAAATTTAAAGAGGCATTTAAGCCTCTTTAATGGGAGGAATAATAAATGATATTCACTTTTTGTGCCTTTTTATTTAAATTTATTTTTTATATTAGAAAAATAAGATAAAGCTATTATGCCACCAATAATAAGGTGTTCAAATAAGCTCATAAAATAGTAAATACTTCCAAATTGTTCATGATCTGATAACAAATTTAAAATAAGCCTAAAGATTCCAATTTCAGTTGGGACCGTTGGGGGAATT
>NZIN01000045.1 GCA_002689905.1 Rickettsiales bacterium | reverse complement strand
TTAATATTGGGTGCAGGAGTTGCCGGTCTTCAAGCTATTGCTACTGCAAAAAGACTTGGCTGTGTTGTGTCAGCTTTTGATGTAAGACCTGAGGTTGAAGAGCAAGTAAATAGTTTAGGTGCAAAATTTATTAATGTTGGTATAGAATCTGACTTGAAAAAAACAGAAACGGTTTACGCTAAAGAAATGAGTGAAGATTATAAAAAAAGACAGTTAGAAACTATCCATAAGGCTGCAATAGATATGGATATTATAATTTCTACGGCCTTAATTCCTGGGAAGAAAGCTCCCATATTAATAAAGTTAAATACCATTAAAGCAATGAAAAGTGGTAGTATTTTAATGGATTTAGCAAGTAGTGCAGGAGGTAATATTGAAGGGTCTGAGTTAGGTAATAAAGTTATTATAGAAAATTCTACTATATATGCACCAAGAAACTTACCCAGCCTAATTGCTTATGATGCAAGCCTACTTTTTTCTAAAAATTTATTTAATTTTATTATAAATTTTATTGGAGATGATAAAGTTTTTAATATAAATTCAAAAGATGAATTACTCACAAAAACAATATTAGTCAAAAATGGAGTTAAAACAGATAATTTTTTTAATGGTTAAAATATGGAAAATGTAGATCCTTTTATTATTAATTTTATAGTGTTCACTCTTGCTATATTTGTTGGATATTTTGTAGTTTGGGCTGTAACACCTGCTCTGCACACTCCTTTAATGAGTGTAACCAATGCAATTTCTGGTATTATAATAGTTGGAAGCTTAACTTTAATTATATCAAACTCTGATAATACTATTGAAACTACACTTGATCCCTCATTAATTATGGGATATTTAGCTACTATTCTCGCTAGTATTAATGTTTTTGGAGGATTTGTTGTAACACAACGCATGTTAGCTATGTATAAGAAAAAGAAGAAAAACAATGAGTGAGAATTTATCAGCTCTATTATATCTTATATCTTCAGTTCTTTTTATAATGGCACTGAAAGGACTATCTTCTCCTGAAACAGCCAGAAAAGGTAATATATTTGGTATTTTAGGAATGCTAACAGCAGTAACTACCTTACTACTTCAACCTAATGCCTCTAATTTTATTCCTGTGATACTTTGTGTTTTAATTGGTGGATCTATAGGAACTATTTTGGGACTCAAAATAAAAATGACAGCTATGCCACAATTAGTAGCGGGGTTTCACAGCTTGGTTGGCTTAGCAGCTGTATTTGTAGCTGCAGGTGCTTTTTATGCACCTGAAAAGTTTGGTATTTCTATCGGACAAGATATAAAAGCTATTAGTGCTATAGAAATGTCAGTGGGTTTAGTTATTGGAGCTATAACATTTACTGGTTCCATAATAGCATTCTTAAAACTACAATCATTAATGTCTGGAAACCCTATTACCTTTAAGTTTCAACACATGTTAAATGGCCTTTTAGGAATATTAATTCTTATTGGTGTTTTTCTTTTTGTTAAGATTCAAAGTAGTGAAATATTTATATCTTTAACTATTCTAGCTCTAATTATAGGTATTTTAATAATTATACCTATTGGTGGTGCTGATATGCCTGTAGTTGTATCTATGCTAAACTCATATTCTGGTTGGGCAGCAGCTGGTATAGGTTTTACCCTTGAGAATATTTCACTAATAATAGTAGGTGCTTTGGTAGGAAGTTCTGGAGCAATTTTATCATATATTATGTGCAAAGCTATGAATAGATCATTTATAAGTGTAATATTAGGAGGCTTTGGTGAAGAAAGTTCAACAGGACAAGTATCAATAACTGATAAAACTGTTAAGTCTGGTGGAGCAACTGACGGTTCCTTTATTATGAAAAATTCAGAACATGTTATAATTGTGCCTGGGTACGGAATGGCAGTATCTCAAGCTCAACATGTTGTTAAAGAAATGTCTGATTTATTAAAAAAAAAAGGGGTAAAAGTTTCTTTTGCCATTCACCCAGTAGCTGGAAGAATGCCTGGTCATATGAATGTATTATTAGCAGAAGCTAATGTTTCCTATGATGAAGTATTTGAATTAGAAGAAATTAATTCAGAATTTAGTACCTGTGATGTAGCATTTGTTATTGGAGCTAATGATATTACCAACCCTGCGGCTAAAACAGACCCTTCAAGCCCTATAGCAGGAATGCCAATACTTGATGTAGAAGGAGCTAAAACAGTTTTATTTGTTAAGAGGAGCCTATCTCCTGGATATGCAGGAATAGATAATAAAGTATTTTATAACGAGAATACTCTAATGTTATTTGGTGATGCTAAAAAAATAGTTGAAGAGATAGTTAAAGAACTTACTTAATTTACCATTTATTTCTTAACTCTCTTAATGCTAGAAAAACCTCTTGAGGACTATCATTTTTAGATAAAAGGCTTTTACTTTTTAGAGTTTCTACAATACTTGCTTCTTTTAACCTAAAAAAAGTATTTACTTTTAGTTCAGTTTCAAAAGATGAAACATAGTTAGTACTAAAACCTTCTTTTTTAGATAATTGTAATAAATCAAATGCATGTTTATTATTAGGTTCTAAAGATAGTGTGAACTCTAAATTATTTGACAAGTAATCGTGTCCTGGAAATATTTTTGTTTTCTTATCAAGCTTTACAAGCTGATTATAAAAAGTATTGTATAAGCTAAGAGGGTTTCCTCCGTTATGACAGTTACCCACACCTGCGTTAAAGAGGGTATCCCCACAAAAAAGTGCATCCTCAGAGCCTCTTACTAGTAGACAAATGTGTGCCATTGTATGACCTGGAGTATCAAGAATATCAATATTTATAGAATTTCCTATTTTAATTTTATCACCTGCTCTTAAACCTACATCTACGCCCTTGATTGTTTTTATTGCATTATTGTGTGCATACAATTTAGCTCCTGTATGAGCTATTATTTTTTCATTACCTCCCGTATGATCTAAGTGTTCATGCGTATTAATTACAGCTACTATATTTAATTCATTCTTCTTTGCTTCCTTCAGACATAAGTTATATGCCAAGGGATCTACAGCAATTGCTTCTCTAGTTTTTGGGCAAGCTATTAAATAATTAAAATTTCTATAATTGTTATATGTAAATATTTGTTTTATTATCATATTAATATTAATAAAGGATTGTTATGAAAGAATACAAAATAGTAGTTCAAGGAACAAGAAAAATTATTGCTTATTTAGAACAAAATATAAATATTCCTAATAAAATTTTTTATTTTTCAAAACAGAGTACTAGTTATTTTAAAAAAATTAAAAAAGCTGATGTAGTAGTGACAATGAGTTGGGGTAAAACTATGTGGGGTGGTACAAATAAATTAGATATACCTAAAACCGAGAACTTAAAACTTATTCATCTTCCTGGATCTGGTATTGATGCAATTGATTTTCGTCAAGTACCACATAACTGTAAAGTATGTAATGTCTATGAACATGAGATTCCTATAGCTGAGTTTTGTGTAGGTTCTATGTTGAACTGGGAAATTAAACTAATTGAAAAGACTTCAAAATTTAAAAAATTAGATTGGAGTGATTGTATAATATTTGATGGTCCAACTCACAACGAATTAAGTGATAAAACAATAGGTATATTGGGGTACGGAAAAATTGGAAAAGAAATTGCTAAAAGAATTAAACCTTTTGGTGTGAAAATATATGGCTATTCAAGAATACCTAGAAAAAAAGATAAATATTTGAACGAAATATTTTTAAGTAGGAGTTTAAAAGAAACAATCAAACAGTTGGATTATTTGATAATTGCATGTCCTCTTACAGATATAACTAAAAATTTAATCAACAAATCAACTCTTAACCTTATGAAAGAAAGTGCTGTTATTATTAATATTGCAAGAGGCGGAATAATAAATGAAAAGGATTTATATAATGCTCTTAAAAGTAAAAAAATTGGAGGAGCGATTATTGATACTTGGTTCAAATATCCAAATAGTAAAGATCAGAAAAATTTTAAACCATCAAGTTACTCTTTTAATAACCTGAGAAATGTAATAATGTCTCCTCACATATCGGCTTGGTCAGAAAATATGATTAGTAGGAGATCTAAAGTTATTAGTGAAAATATAAATAGACTTTATTTGAAGAAGAAACTTAATAATATCGTGAAGTTTTAATAGCCCCTAGTAGTCTTTCTTTGAAGCTTACGCCATCTTCTTACTGATTCTGCCTTTTCCCTAGCCTTTTTCTCTGAAGGCTTTTCATATGCCCTTCTCTTTTTCATCTCCCTATACATACCTTCTCTTTGCATTTTCTTCTTTAAAGTACGTAATGCATGATCTACATTATTATCTCTAACTATAACTTCCAATATTTTCTCCTTACATAAGAATTATTTTAATAACATAAGCTATTGATAAAGTGAAGAGAATAATTATTATTTATTTATGAATAAAAAATTGAAAAAAAATAATATTTTTATTAAATTAAAACCTTCTTTTTGTAATAATAGATTGAACATTAATAATATTACTCAGACTTTGCATGAATTAGGCATTAAAGAGTCGGATTTCTATTATTTTTTTCCAGATAAAATTCAGAGTTTATGTATTTTTTTCTTTCAAACTGTTCAAGGTCAGCTAGAAAGTAAAGTTTCAAAAAAATTAAGGGTAGAAAAAAGTATAAGCAAAAGAGTTAATTATATTTTATTGGAATTAATAAAACTTTTTGAACAAGATAAGGCTGTCACCAAATACTTTTTAAATTATATGTCATTAAAACCGATATTTTTAAAAAAAACTTCTTTAATTTTTTCAAATAATGTTTGGTATCTGTTAAAAGATAAATCTGTAGATTTTAATTTTTATACAAAAAGGTTAATTCTTTCCCAAATACTTATAAATACTACTTTATTTTGGAGAGGAAGTGCTAAAATGAGTGATACTGAAGACTATATCAATAGACAAATTGAATTTTTAGGAAAGTTTGGGTTTTATAAATCAAAATTAAAGAAATTTGCATCGAAATTAACGCCGAAAGATTTTCTATCAAAATTAGACTTTTTACACAAAAACTAATAAAGAATATTGATGTGCCCTAATTTTCTTTCAGGCTTTATTGAATCTTTTCCATATATATATACTTTATAGTTTTTATTACTCATAGCTGTATTTATTAAATCATAGTTTTCTCCAAGTATATTTATCATTTTACAGTTATGATAATACTTAATGACAGGTAAAGGAACATCAAATATTGTCCTCACTAAAGCTTCATGCTGAGAAATATTACATGCATCCATTGTCCAATGACCAGAATTATGTGGCCTTGGAGCAATTTCATTAACAATTACGTTATTATTTTGGTCAATAAACATTTCTATTGCTACTATACCTATAATATTTAAAGACATTATAATGTCTTTAACAATTTTCTTAGCATTTTTGTTAACTTTAGAAGAAATATTTGCTGGAAAAATTGCTTCTCTTAAAATACCCTTTCTATGCTTATTTTCAGAAGGTTCAAAACAAATTACTTCGCCTTGTTTTGTTTTCATAGCAATAATAGAGATTTCTTTCTTAAAATTTATTATTCCTTCTAAAATATATTGATTTTTTTTTATATTTTTGAATTTTACGGGTATATCAAAGTTCTTTATTACATGCTGCCCTTTTCCATCATAGCCTAACCTTCTAGTTTTTATTATTGCTGAGCCTTCTAACTTTGATAAAGCTTTCTTTATATCATTAATACTATTTACGATATAAAAAGGTGCCACCGGAATATTTAGGCTAGATATAAATTTTTTTTCCTTATATCTATCTTGGGAATAGCGAAGTGCCCTTATCTCAGGATAAACTTTACTTAAACCCTTAAGGAAATGTATACTTTCTAAAGGAATATTCTCGAATTCATAAGTAATTACATCACAATAATTTGCAAATTTTTTTAGAGCTTTTTTATCATTATATTGCTCATTAAAAATTATATTAGCACTTTGAAAGGCAGGAGATGTTTTATTAGGATCAAAAATACAAGTTTTTATGCCTAACCTAGAAGCTTCAGTGGCTATCATTTTTCCTAGCTGACCTCCACCTAAAATTCCTAAAGTTTTATTAGAAATACTCTTTATAATATTTTTATTCATATACTATTTTGGGCTTAACTTAACACTTTGCGTTAAGCTAAGTCTCCATTTTTTTAGAGTTTCTAATAACTTATTATCATTAAAAGCTAATATTGAAATTGCAAAAAGTGCTGCATTTTTTGCTCCCGCATCGCCTACAGCAAATGTCGCAGTAGGTATGCCATATGGCATTTGTACAATAGAAAGAAGACTATCAAGACCATTCATGAAACGACTCTCAATTGGAACTGCTAATACTGGAATTGTTGTCAATGAAGCCACCATACCCGGAAGATGTGCTGCTCCGCCAGCACCAGCTATAATAACTTTAATATTATTCTTATGCGCATTTTTTGCATATCTGTATAATCTATCTGGAGTTCTATGTGCTGAAACTATTTTAGTTTCAACACTAATTTTAAAGTCACCTAACATTTGTTCTGATAATTGCATCGTTTTCCAATCAGACTTACTACCCATAATTATACTAACTTTGTTTTTTTTCATTTTTACTCCTAAAATAAATATTTTAAGTTAGTATTATAACTTTGCTTTAATTTAATTCAATTAAATGATAATTAATAAATTATGTTAGAAAAGTTTTTTTTAAAAATATTACTTAAATTACCTGAAGAATTTTCTCATAGTTTAGCAATATTTTTTTTAAAATTTAATTTATTGCCCAGAAAAAAGAAAGTTACAGATAATTTAATAAGAGTTAAACTTTTTAATTTTAATTTATCTAACCCTATTGGCTTAGCTGCAGGATTTGATAAGAATGCAGAGGCCTTACCAGGACTAATTAACCAAAGCTTTAGTTTTCTTGAAATAGGTACAGTCACTCCTTTACCACAATATGGCAATAAAAAGCCAAGAGTTTTCAGGTATAAAAAAAAAAAATCAGTCATTAATCAACTAGGTTTTCCTAATATAGGAGCATTAAAAGTATATAAAAACCTTACTAAAGTTAGACAAAAACATAATTTGGGGACTGAGCCCATAATAGGGGTTAATATAGGTTGCAATAAAAATACTTCATCACCTATTAAAGATTATGAAAAATGTTTTGATATATTTTCATCAGTTGCAGATTATATTACTATCAATATATCTTCACCCAATACTCCTGGCTTGAGAACATTACAATTACAATCAAAATTAAGCCCTTTATTAAAAAGAATTTGCCATAAAAGAGAAATGTATTTTAAAAAGTCAAAAAGGAAAGTACCTATAGCTTTAAAAATTTCTCCAGACTTAAATGAAAAAGATTTAAAAAATATTGCTGTTTTAAGTATAAAATATGACTTACAAGCTATCATAGCTACTAATACTTCTGTAAATAAAGAATTGGTAAATAATAGTTTTTTGAAAAGTAAAGATGGAGGTTTGTCGGGAAAACTACTTTATAATCAATCTAATAAGGTTTTGAAAAATTTAAAAAGTTTTACAAAGGGTAAAATCCAGATTATTGGTGTTGGTGGAATTGATAGTGCAGAAAGTGTTTTAAAAAAGATTGAATTAGGAGCAAGTGCTATTCAACTTTATAGCTCATTGATATATAGCGGAATAAGTCATGTTAAAACTATTATTTTAGACCTGATTAACCTCAGCAAACTATCTGGTAAAAAATAAATTATTTATGTCCAATTATAATTTTATAAAATATCTTAGTGAAATAAGTAACAATTATGATGCATTTATTATTGATGTATGGGGTGTCTTATGGGATGGTATAGAACCTTATCAATACTCCAAACATACTCTAGAAAAATTGAAAGAATTAAATAAAAATATAATTCTTTTATCAAATGCACCCAGAAGGTCTCATGTAGTAATTGAGAAACTGGCTTCAATTGGAATTACTAGTAATTTATATGATACTATTATCTCATCAGGTGAAGTGTGTCGTGAAAATTGCCTAAGAGATAAAGAAAGTTTATCTCTATTAGGTCATAATTATTATTTCATAGGACAAGAAACAGATAAAGGCATTGCACTAAACCTGGAAATAGAAGAAACTTCCTCTATTCATAAAAGTTCTTTTATATTAGTTTGTGGAACTAGAGATTTCTCGCACACTCTAGACAATTATATCAATGAATTAGATGAAGGCCTTAAACTTCAATTACCTTTAGTATGTGCTAATCCTGATAAAGTAGTTATTCGGAAAAATGATCAGTTATTAATTTGTGCTGGTATTTTAGCTGATTACTATGAGAGTAATGGTGGGGTCGTATTTAGATATGGAAAACCTTTTTCTCAAGTCTATAAAAAGTGTGTAAATTTTTTCAAAAATATAAATTCTAAAATAACCTCTGAAAAAGTTTTAGTTATTGGTGACTCACTAGAGACTGATATATTAGGAGCAAATAACAATAATTTTTCTTCTCTGCTTATTACTAATGGAATTCACAAAAAACAATTATATATCACTGAAAATCAAGGCTTTTCAAAAAACTCTCTTGACGAGATTTGTATTCAATATTCTGCTTATCCTAACTATATCATGGAAAAATTCATTTATTAAAAAGCATTAAAAGTTATTGACATTTAATAGTTAGGAACATAATGTGAACATATAATGAACAAAAATAGTCTTAAATGGTTATATTTAGATTTTAATAGTTATTTTACTACCATTGAACAACAAACTAATCCTTCACTTCGGAATCTACCTATTGCCGTTGTCCCATCTCTAACGGACTATACTTGTGCTATAGCTGCTAGTTATGAAGCCAAAAAAGTTGGCATAAAAACCGGAACTATGATTATTGAAGCCAAAAAAATTTGTCCTAACATAATTTGCATTAAGGCCAATCATGAAAAATATATCTCCTACCATCATAAACTCATAAATGAAATCAATAAATATATTCCTATAGAAAGTATTTGCTCCATAGACGAAGTAGCATGTAAATTAATTGGAAAAGAATGTGACCCTAAAAATGCTATATCTCTAGCTATTTCGATAAAATCAGGTATAAAAAAGAATATTGGAGATTATATAAGCTGTTCAATAGGTATATCCGTTAATAAATTCTTAGCAAAAACCGCTAGTAACTTAAAAAAACCTAATGGATTAAAGATACTATACAGAAAAAATCTACCTCAAAAATTAAAAAATTTAAAACTTTCTGATCTAACTGGTATAGGTAGAAGAATGGAGAAAAGATTGATGTTAGCTAATATTAATAATATTAATGAATTATACAGACTCTCTCCTAAAAATATGAGGAAAATATGGGGTGGTGTTCAGGGCGAAAGGTTCTGGAATATATTGCACGGAAATGATATAGCAGAAATGCCAACTAAGGTCAGCACTATAGGACATAGTCATGTTCTACATCCTAGTTGGAGAAATATTAAATATGCTAAACACATACTAGATAGACTAATATTAAAAGCTGCAAGTCGCTTAAGAAGAAAAAGTTTTTTCTGTAAGAAAATAAAAGTATATATAAAAGTAACTAGCGACCAATATTTAGAAGGGAAAAAAAGATTTAATAGATTGAACGATAGTATTAGCTTACTAGAAAAATCAAATCAAATATGGAATGAAATCGTAATATTAAGAAAAATAAAAAAAGTTAAACAAATTAGTGTTGTTTTATATGACTTAGAACCACTAGAGTCTCTTCAAACTAACTTTTTAAAATATCTAAACCATGATTTTGAAGAAACTTCAAAAAAAAGAAATATATTGTCTACTACTATGGACTTAATAAATTCTCGTTTTGGTCGAGACAGCATAACTATTGGTAGCATACCAAAAAAGATATCACAATTTTCTGGGACAAAAGTAGCTTTTACGAGAATCCCCGATATAAAAGAGTTTTATGAATGATATTATTTTCTAAAACGAAGCTTAATATTCTTATTATTTTGGTAGTTTTTATTACCCGAAGCAAAAAATCTAATATCCTTTTTTTTAAAAAAAGGCACTAGCAATATCCCCATAACGAAGCCACCAATATGAGCGAACCAAGCAACACCTGGACTATTTGGATCCACTAAACTAGCGTTGAAAATTTGTATTACTAACCAAATAATTATTAAGATACCAGCAGGTATCCTAATAACAGTTATAAAGAAAAAAACAAAAATTAATGTATGTACTCTAGCTCTAGGATATAATAGTAAATAAGCACTTAAAACACCTGATACTGCTCCAGAAGCCCCAATCATAGGTATATTAGAATTAGGAGTAACAAAAGCTTGAAGAAAGGCAGCAGCAAGACCACAAATAATATAAAAAAATAAGAATTTATAGTGGCCCATAGCATCCTCAATATTATTTCCATAAATCCATAAAAAAAGCATATTTCCTATTAGATGCATAAAACCCCCGTGTAAAAACATACTAGAAAATAAAGTAAAATAAATAGGTATACTGTTTGAAGAAAGTAAATCTTTAGGTTTCATACCAAAGTTATTAATAATTTCAAAATTCTTTGTGTCAATTAATGAGAACTGATATAAAAATATAGTAATACAAAAAATAATAATACCTATAGTAATTATTGGTTTAGTTTTAGTAGGATTATCATCTTTTAAAGGAAACATTTTTAAACTATATATTAATAAAGCGTTAATAAATAAATTTATGAATAATATAAAAAATATTACAGAATCTGGGTTAGAACAAGTCAATTATAAAAAAGGCTCTTTAATTTATAAGGTTAACGAGAAACCTAAATTTGCTTATTATGTTTACACAGGAAAAGTAGAGATCCTGAGTGAAAATCAATATAATATTGGGACAGTTGGCGAAGGAGAGTTATTTGGGGAAATTAGTAGTTTATTTAATAAACAACATAGTGTATCTGCTATAGCAGCAGTTGATACTCGTTTATTAATAATTGAGAAGAGTTTGTTTTTTAATAAAGTAGAATCATCAGATCCTATTCTGAAAGCAATAATTCGAACCTTGACTTTAAGATTACATGATAGCAATAAAAGGTCAGAAGAAACATGGAAACAGCTTCATCTTCTTTCTTCTATAAAAAAAAATATTGATGAAAGCTTAACTTAACTATCCTCTTCCACTTTTTTCTTCTTGTTAATTTTATTAAATAATTCTTTTTCCTGATCATTTTCAGGAGAATACCATTTCCCCAAAATATCGATCTTTTTTAACATACCTACTTTTACTGCGTCTTTTTCATATTTAGAAAAATTTTTTTCTATTTTCTTGTTGGCCAGACCAGCCGTTCTTTGGTCTATAAATTCATTTTCCACTGCTTTAGTTATTCTAATAGAGGTATTACTCCTTATTTTATTTAGAGTTCCTATACACGATTTTGTTCTTCTATCTACATCAGAAGCAACGTCCATTAATTGTAATCTGGTAGGAGCAGGAACATCTACTTTTACATATTGAGATCCTGCATCTGTTCTTGGCTTGAATCCCTCTTCCTTTAACTGTTCCAAAATAAGAGGTATATGCTCTTTATTAAATATCATTAATTGTATTTTAAGAGGTCCTTCAGGCGCATCTACATTGCCCAAATCAACAAGTCTTCTTCTTACACCCTTGATCATGATTTTAATAGTAGCAAAAACGTTTTTATTTGCTTCCTCGGATCCAATAGGAATTAAAGATTCTTTAAACTGTACTAATGCAACAAGCATATTCTCTTGCGCTTCTACTGAATAACCTTCTTCCTCTTTGCCTCTACCTGCCATAAAATTACAATAATACTATGAAATAATTTGGTCAATTAAAAAAAGTTTATTCTCTTTTACACTTTATTGACTTTAGACAAGAAAATGTTGGTTGATCATTTGTGATAATTAAATCAGAACCATTTTTATCCTGTCTTGTGTAATAGCATTTAATTTCTGTAGGTTTTCTTAATTCTCTACTCAGCCTACAAACTTCATACTTTTCTTTAGTTTCATACTTGTGTCCCGTAGGATATATGATAGTATTTTTATGCATTCTAGCTGGAGCCCAAGCTTTGTTTAATATCAACAATAATAATAAAAGAAAAAATATTTTAATTAGTACTTTGCTATTCAAATTATAAGTACTCATCTCCACCCCTACCTGATAGCACTATTTGCCCTTCATCAGCAAGTTGTCTAGCTACAGCTATGACTTGTTTTTGTGC
>NZIN01000044.1 GCA_002689905.1 Rickettsiales bacterium | reverse complement strand
TGTATATATTATCCAATTGAAATTTTACCAGACTGGTTGCAGTACATAGCTAAGTCACTACCTTTAGTTTATATTTTTGAAGAAGTAAGAAATATCTTAATTTATCAGTCTTATAGTGTAATAAACATTTTTAAAGCTACAATGATAACGTTTTTATACTTTTCAACTGCAGTATTTATATTTTATATAGCGTTTGAAAAATCTCGGGAAAAAGGTAATCTTATGAATATGGGAGAATAAAATTAATTTGTGAGGTAGTGCTGAATAATAAAGTTACCCAGCACTAACTAATTATTATGGTTAATTAATTTTTATTGTTTTTGGCTTCTTCTGCTCAGGAATAATCCTTTCTAAAGAAACTATTAACAAACCATTTTTCAATTCTGCACCGTTTACTTTAACATCATCTGCTATTGTGAAATGTCTTTCAAAGTATCTTTTTGAAATACCTCTGTGAAGAACTTCAACTTTTTCGTCCTCTTGCTGCTTCACAGATTTTATAGAAAGAGTATTTTCTTTCACCTCAATTGCAATGTCTTCCTTACTATATCCAGCTAAAGCTAATTGAATATCATATTTAGTATCATCTTGCTTTATAATATCATAAGGTGGGTAGTTAGTTTGTAGCCCTGAACTTTCAAACATATCATTGAAATGATCAAAGATATTATCATACCCGATTGTATGTGGTCTTAATTGATTAAATATAGTTAATGCGTTTGTCATAAAAACCTCCTTGTTAAGTTAAGCAAAGTTATTAACAGGACCCTTTATGGCATCCATAAGATAGATATTGGTATTAAATATTAATTTTCAAGATTAGCTAAAGCTTTTTTTAAAAAGAAACTTAATATATAATTGTATATTAATGGTTTGAAGTTGAAACAATTAACAGTCATGCTTTTAACTATTTGTATCTTGTGGCAATGTGAAATCTTTAGATTATATTATCGAATCTAAATGTAAGAGAGAAATAAGAAAATCATTTAGTAAATGTATTGTAAAATATTGAGGAGCTATAATGACAAATTTTAAAAAAATTAAATATACTTATACTGCTGATCAAAAACATTGGGTAGGTGATGGTTTTCATGTCTACGGGTTGTTAAGACCATCAGAAAAATTGAATAAGTTTATAAGTCCTTTCATTATGTTAGATTACGCAGCTCCTAAAGAATTTTCAATTACTGATCAAAGAAGAGGTGTAGGGGAACATCCTCATAGAGGAATTGAAACAGTTACATTTGCTTATCAAGGTGAAGTGGAGCATAGAGATTCTTCTGGAGGAGGAGGAGTCATCAAGCCTGGAGATATCCAGTGGATGACTGCAGGAAAAGGTGTAGTACATGATGAATTTCATTCAGAAGAGTTTTCAAAGAAAGGTGGAGTATTTGAAATGGTCCAACTTTGGATTAATTTACCTAAAAAACATAAAATGACTGATCCTAAATATCAAGAAATTGGTAGTGAAGATATTCCAGCAATTTCATTAGGCAATGGCATAAAATTGAGAGTGATAGCTGGAGAGTTTGAAAAAAATAGCGGTCCCTCCTCAACATTCACCAAAATGAATATATACGATATTTTAAGTAAAGAAGTTCAAAATATATCTTTGAGTTTTGAGCATGGTACAAATACAATAATATTAATAATGAGAGGTGAACTAAAAATAGAAAATAAAAATTTTAAAGATAAGGATATCTTGATTTTTGATCGTGAAGGTACACAAATAGACTTAAAAGTATCTCACAATTTTAAAGGTTTAATATTAAATGGCGAACCAATAGATGAACCAGTTGTTGCCCATGGTCCATTTGTTATGAATACACAAAATGAAATAACTGAAGCTATTACTGATTATCAAAGCGGTAAAATGGGAAAATTATAAAAATAATTTATTACAAAATTTTTTTTTATTATAAAATTTTATTAGTTGAGATTATTAACTTGTTGCATATAATCATAATATGGTAATTCAATTTGTAACTAGAACTTTTGAAAAAAAATGTGAACTGGTAGCCTTTGAAAAGTTTTTTTTAAAGAGTTGGAAAAACTTAATTAAAAAAGTGCCTAATTGTAAATTAAAAATTTTAAGAGAAAACAATAGTAGTTTTACTTTTAATGCGCTGTGGGAGTTTCCAAATAATGATTGTCAAATTAGAGTCATGGATCTTATAAAAATTAACAATAAAAATTTTGATGGAATTATTACAAATAAAACTAGAAATTTTTCCGGTAAAATAATTAAAGAATATTTATCTTAAATATTAAGTCATATGTGGGTATTGATTACAATTATTTTAAAATTATCATCTGCTGGTCATTATACACCTTATTATGATGAACTAATGACACATGAAACATTAACAAGTTGTTCGGATAATATGAATAATATATATACAGATTTAATGAAACTTAAAGCTAACTATCCAGTAAATCTAGACTTAAAAACTGATCAAGATAATACAAAATACATAAAGTTTTCTTATAAACCAGATTATACAAAACCCATAGAGTATAGTTATTATCATTGTAAAAAATTAAAATAAATATTTCTTTAATAAATCAATATTAAACAAACATTCGTCTGTAAAAATTAATTTTCTATAATTTTAAACTAAATTAAAAAAGTATACGTATTAGTATGTAAATAAGGAATATAAAATGAAAACAACCATAATTACTTTTTTTTTATTGCTAACTACCATTAAGGTGCACTCATGTGATAATTTTAGTTATAGCCAAGATGTAAGTGCAGAATTATTAATGGGAAAAAAATCTAAATTTTATGATGCATATAAACAGGGTAAATGCGTTCTTGAGGATGCGTTAAAAACTTTACCTGTGGAACAGAGAAAAGTTATAGCTAATCTTATAGCAAAAACTTATAAATTGGAAACTAACTAGTAAATAGAAATTATAATTTTTTCTTTTTAACTTTACTATTCCTGTTAAATTAGGTTTTTACTAACCTCTGGGTAGTGTTGCAGTTAAATAAAACTCTATAATTTTAATCATGCTAGAACAGATTAATTTTATGTTTCAATGTTTATTCATTTGATATATGTATAACTATTATTTAATTTAAAATCTAAGGAAAAAATGAAAAACTTTATAGACTTTGCCTTGAACAGGCAAATTATTAAGGGATTAGACTATGCCAAATTTAAAGAACCTACATTAATTCAATCTAAAATAATACCCATTATAACAGCTAAGAAAGATGTTTTAGGAGTAGCTCAAACAGGTACTGGAAAAACTGCAGCTTACGTACTTCCGATATTACAAAATATAACTATAAATAATGCAAAATATGAAAGAAAATCCTGCAAAACCCTGATTGTCGTTCCAACTAGAGAATTAGCTATGCAAGTTTATGATAACGTAAAAATTTTTAGTAAGTATTTATCAATTAGAACATCTCTTGTTGTGGGTGGAGTAAAGCCTAGCCCACAGCTAAAGTCTTTGCTAAAAGGAGTAGATATTTTAGTAGGAACTCCTGGTAGAATGATGGATCATGTCAAGTCTGGAGGTTTGTCACTTAAATATACTACCACTATAGTATTAGATGAAGCAGATCAATTAATGGATCTGGGTTTCATGCCTGATATTAAAAAAATGGTTAGCCATTTACCTAAACATAGACAAACTATATTTATGACAGCCACAATGCTTAAAGAGGTTAAAGAAATTGCTCTTAAGTTTTTAAAAGAATTTAAAGAAATAAATCTTGCACCAAAGGCGACACCTATAGAAAAAATTAAGCAAAAAATAATACTAATAGATCAGGGAGCCAAATTAGATAAACTAAAGAAGATAATATTAGAAGAAAAAATATTCCAAGCTATAATTTTTGCTAGAACTAAAAAAAGAGCAGACAACTTAGCTAAAGCACTTAATAAAAATAATTTTAACTCTATGTCTTTCCATGGTGATAAAAGACAATCACAAAGAACAAGAATTTTAGACAGTTTTAAAAAAAATAAGTTAAATTTTTTAATAGCCACGGACGTTGCTGCTAGAGGAATTGATATAGATGATATTATGTTTGTAATTAATTATGATTTACCCATGCAACCAGAAATTTATGTTCATAGAATAGGAAGAACAGCTAGAGCAGGGAAAGAAGGAACAGCAATATCTTTATTAGAACATTTAGAAAAAAAGAAGTTATTTGCTATAGAAAAATTAATAGGTCAAAAATTTATTATTGAAAATGAAACAAACAGGACACAGGAAACTAAGGATAATAGGAATAAAAAGACTGCAAAATTTAATATTAATAATAACCAAAACAGAAGAAAAAACGAAACTAAGATTAATAAGAAAAAAAAGAATAAAAAATTTAATTCTAACGATAAAAAATACTTAAGAAAAGATAAGGTAAAAGAAGGTAAAAAAAATTTAACTAGTAATAATATAAAATAATAGTTTATTATATATATTTTTAATGAATAAGTTATCTAAAATGTATTTCATAAAGTTTACTTTATTGCTTTTTATTTTTCTAATTATAGCTTCTTTTAAACCAGTAAAGCTGTTATCACAAGATCAGCTAATTAGTAAAGATGTATCATTCGACCTTGACCTAGGTGGATATAATTATCCTTTTAAAACCTTCACATACGAATTCCAATCTCAAAGTTATAAACTTGATATGATTTATATGTATTTAGAGGCAAAAAATGCTACAAAAGGTACAATAACCTTATTACATGGAAAAAATTTTAATGGTGCATACTGGGAAAGGTTGGCAAATAAATTAAATTCTTTAGGTTACAATGTTTTAATACCTGATCAAATTGGCTTTGGAAAATCTTCAAAGCCTATTAATTATCAATACACTTTTGAAACTTTAGCTCTAAATACAAAAAAATTATTAAAAAATCTTAATATTAAATCAACTCAGCTAATAGGTCATTCTATGGGAGGAATGCTTGCATCACGTTTTGCATTATTATTTCCTGATTTAGTTCAAAATCTTATTTTAATAAATCCGATTGGCTTAGAAAATTATCTAAAATATGTTGAATATAAAGATATAGACTTTTTTTATAAAAAAGAATTAAACCTAAAGCCTATTGACATTATTAATTACCAGAAAAAGTATTATTATGATGGTTTGTGGAATAATGAATATGAAAAGCTAGCATCACATTTAATAGGATGGGTAAATGGAAATGATTGGCCATATTTAGCAAAAATAAGTGCTAAGACATATGATATGATTTTTACTGGTTCTGTTATTGAAGAATTTAAAGATTTTAAGATGCCAGTCTCAATAATTATAGGAACTAGAGATAGAACTGGGCCCGGACGCAATTGGAAAAAGAACAATATTGATTATGAATTAGGTAGATATGATAAATTTGGTAAAAATATTAAAAAATTAAATAATGAAATTCTTATAGTTGAACTTGATAGACTAGGCCACTTACCGCAAATAGAGAATTTTGACATATTCTATAAGGCTTTAGAGAAAAAAATTATCAGCAATGATTGATAAATATGATGTTATTATAATTGGTGCTGGTGCTGCAGGTTTGATGAGCGCTATAGAATGTGGAAAAAGAAAAAGAAAAGTTTTATTAATTGATCATGCTGATAAAATAGGAGAAAAAATAAGAATATCTGGAGGAGGAAGGTGTAACTTCACTAATATTAATGCAAGTCCTAGTAAGTATATTTCTAATAACCCAAGCTTTATTATATCTGCTTTAAAACAATATGATCAATTTGATTTTATTAATTTGGTTAAAAAATATCAGATTAGATATCACGAAAAAAAGTTGGGACAATTATTTTGTGATAAAAGCGCTCAACAAATAATAGATATGTTGCTTAATGAATGCAAATTGGCTAATGTCACTCTAATAAAAGCTACTAAAGTAAGTGAAGTCAAATACATAAATAACAATTATGTTTTATATGAGAGTACAAAAAAATATATTTGTAGTTCTTTAATCATTTCAACTGGAGGATTATCAATACCTAAAATAGGTGCTAGTAAATTTGGTTATGAAATAGCTAAAAAATTTAATATTAATACTATTGATCCTGTTCCAGCTTTAGTGCCTCTAACATTTAGTGAAAAAATACTAGAACAATGTAAAGCACTCTCAGGGATATCTCTAGATACTATAGTTGCTTTTGAGAATACGTGCTTTCAAGAAGGAATGTTATTTACTCACAGAGGACTTAGCGGACCATCTATTTTACAAATATCTTCATATTGGAAATTAGGGGGTACTATTAATATAAACCTTGAACCTAAAAGAGATGTATTTGAATATTTATTAAAACAAAGAAAAGTAAACCCAAAACAAGATATAATATTAATAATCACAAGAATATTAGCTAAAAGATTGGCTGTGTTTATATGTAACAATAATAATGTTAACGGTAATGTGGGAGAGTTATCTAATAAAGATTTATTGATATTAAGTAAATCTATAAATAATTGGGATATAAACCCAACAGGGACAGAAGGTTATAGAACTGCAGAAGTAACGTTAGGAGGAATAGATACTAATGAATTGTCGTCTAAGACTATGATGTCAAAAAAACAGCCAGGTTTATATTTTATAGGAGAAGTAGTAGATGTCACAGGTCATTTAGGAGGCTATAATTTTCAATGGGCTTGGTCATCAGGTTATGTGGCTGGTCAATATGCCTAAATTATAAATATGTGTTTTATTAATAGTAACTCATCTAATAAAAGTCACTTACTTTATTAGCAGGTGTATTTTTTTTATTAAATGATTGTCCTGTAGTGGGTAAGTCAGATTGCTTTTTAAAATTATTACCCTTATTTTTCTCTTCTCCACAGCCAACTAAAACTAAAGCAATTATTACAATAAACTTCATATTATTATATTAATACATTTTTATTTATAAACAATTGTAATATTTAATTTAAATTTTTAAATATTATTAAAATGTGTATAGTTAAATATGGAAAAAATAAAAAAGTTTTTTAAAACTGATAATGTTCAACAGTTTTTTTTATATTTTTTAATAGCTATTATTATTTTTATAAGCATATATATTTTTTTTAGTTTTTATATAGAAATTTTCTTAACGCTAATTTTTTTTACATTAATTTTGATATTAAAAAAAATTAAGTAAGACTATTTATTAATAATAATGTTTCTTGTTCCAGGGTTAGGTGGAGTAGAAGCTTTTCCTGCAAAACATTGAGCAATAGTCATCCATTCGTTTGCAATAGATCCGCTTAATTTTAAATTGACATCTTTAATATTTCTAACTTGTGTAACTACTTGACAGAATTCCTCTGCTAGTCCTTCAATTTTATTATGACTTTTGGGGTCATTGAATTTCCATATTTTTCCAGAAGGTGATTTTAATTTTAAATAAGGAGTAGAAATAGGGGTTTTCCTATTATTAACTTTATATGTCCAACTAAAAGTATTATTTCCTATTATTACTATATTCAAAATTCTATCTTGGTTTTTTCTAACAATACCCAATGAATCATATATAGCTTGTCCATGAGCCCAAGTTTCCATATGCCTTGCACTAATAGATGAAATAGTACTCATTTCTGGTCCTACCCATTTAACTCTTCTTCTTGGGTTTTCTTTCTTAAAACTATCAGCAACTTTTTTAAATTCAGTTTTCCATAAACTAATAAGATCTCTACCTTTTATGTTTTTTGTAAAGTATTTTTCAAAATCTTGTAGTTTTTTTCCTTGTTTAAAAAAAGTTTTTAACTTTTTTAAATAAGTACTCCATTCTTTATCTCCTAGTAATGATTGAAATGATGCATGGTTCCAAACATGTAGATGTCTAATAATGTCATTAAATGACCAATTTTTAAATTGAGATTTTGTTTTAAGCTCTTTTTCAGATAATTCACTTAAAATCTTATGTAAACAATTACTTTCTTCATAAAAATCATCTGCTTGCTTTAACATACTACTATCCTAATTAATAATTTAATTCTTCCATATCTATATCTTTTATGTTTTCAGCTGTTACTTCATAAATACTATTGTATACATTTTTTATAGGGGGAGTATTTTTTAAAATACCTTCTATAATAATTGGTTGATACATAAATCTTACTCTTTCAGGTTTTTTGAGTTTTACAAAAATCATTTGATTTGGAGGAGGAGGAGGTACATGGATACACATTCCTGCATCGGGAACTAATACAAACTCTTCAACAGTTAAAGCTTCGCCATAATCAAAATCTAGTGGTACCATAAACCCATCAATTTTAATTTTTTTACCCACTAGTTTTTTGTTAATTAAAAGACCTGCTTTTTCCACCTTTTTTAAAAAGCTTTCATCTTCCCACATTTCCTCTGTAACTCCTGTCTTTGGTACAAAGTCATAAGCAAAATTTGGAACTAACTCAAGCCATTTCAATCTAATACCGTCGTTTCCTTTAGATGCAGAGACAAACAGGAAAGATAATATTAAACAAGCAAGAGGAATATAAATTTAATCAGAGCCTAGAAATTTGTAACTTAAATCAATTGTTAAATGGAAGCAAAAATAATTACAATGATGTAAAAGTTGGTAATGATGGTGCGATGATTTCTGGAGGACAAAAACAAAGAATTAGTTT
>NZIN01000043.1 GCA_002689905.1 Rickettsiales bacterium | reverse complement strand
GCTATTAAAGGAAAAATATGACCAGGTGTACTTATATCTTCTTTAGTTTTAGTATCATCTATTGCTGTTTGTATAGTTTTAGATCTGTCAGCTGCTGAAATACCTGTAGTAATACCTTCTTTTGCTTCAATTGAGGTAGTAAATGCAGTATCAAACTTACTTGTATTACGTCTATCCATTCTTTTTAAATCCAATTGATTAGCTCGCTTCTTTGAAAGAGCTAAACAAATAAGCCCTCTTCCATATTTTGCCATAAAGTTTATTATGTCAGGTGTTACCAATTGAGCAGGAAAAATTAAATCACCTTCATTTTCTCTGTTTTCATCGTCAACTAAAACAAATAATTTTCCATTTCTTGCATCTTCTACAATTTTTTCTATATTTGCCAATTTCACAATTCACTCACGTTATATTAATATTGTTATCTACATATCTAGCCAAAACATCTATTTCTAAATTTACCTTTTGGCCTTTTTCTATATTACCTAAGGTAGTTATATTGGCTGTATGAGGTATCAAACTAATTAAGAATTTTTTTTTGTCTACTTTGTTCACAGTCAAAGATATACCATCTATAGTTATTGATCCTTTTCTGCAAATGAATTTTTTCAGTTCTGACGGTAATTTAAATGATAATACAATTGATTTTTTTAATACTTTTTTATCTGCTAATTCAGAAGTTCTGTCAATATGGCCTGTGACAATATGTCCTCCCAATTCATCACCAAGTTTTAAAGATCTCTCTAAATTTAACTTAGTTCCTTCTATCCAACTTTTAGCATTAGTAATTTTGAGAGTTTCCTCTGATATATTAGTAGTAAAGGTATCTTTACTTTTTTTTACTACTGTAAGACATATACCTGAACATAATATTGAGCTTCCTATTTTCACTTTACTAAGATTCATATTACTTCTTATTATGTATTCGTTCTTTTTTTTATTATTAATTTTCTTAATAACACCTAAATGAGTTGTAATTCCTGTAAACATTATTTTTTTCTCATTCTTTTAATTATTTTTTTATTAATCCAAACTTCAAACTGATCTTCACCTAATGTAACTGTATTAAATAAATTAAATTCATCAATATTATTGATTTTATCGACTACATCTATTTCATTTTTTCCAACTAATGAACTTGATCGGTACAAATAAAATATATCAATTAATTTTTTATTAAGAAAAGATGCAGCTGTTTTTGAACCACCTTCTAACAAAATAGATTTAATTGAAGTTTCACCAATATTATTCAGAACAATGTTTAAAGGTATTTTACTTTGTTTGTCTAATTCAACTTCAAATATGTTAGCCCCCTTTGATCTAATTTTATTATATTTAAGACGATCTTTTACTCTACTAGTAAAAATTATTAATGGATTTTTTTTTATATTTTTTAATAAATTAGAATCAAGCTTTATTCTAAGGTTTTTATCAAAAATAATTCTATAATTACTTTGCATGTTCCCCTTTACTCTAATATTCAAAGAAGGGTTATCTAATGTCATGGTATTTGTGCCTACTAGAACTGCATCGTAAAAACTTCTTATCTGATGAACATGGCTCCTAGAAAAACTTGAAGTAATCCATTTTCTTTTGTTAGTTATTTTACTATCTAAAGATGTAGCCATTTTTAATGCAATCATAGGTCTTTTTTCTGTGTAAAGACATAACTGAGAAAAATTAAATAAAAAGTTTTTTAGTGTAGTTTTTTTTATCACTACTTCAATTCCATTTGAAATTAATTCATTGTAACCTTTCTTGTATGTTAGAGGGTTAGGATCTAATCCTGCTATAACAACTTTTTTTATTCCTACTTGAATAATTTTTCTAGTACAGGATTGACTGTTTCCATCTAAATTGCAAGGTTCTAAAGTAATGAACATGGTTGATCCATTTGCTTGTTTTCCTGCCATTTTTATTGCATTTTCTTCAGCGTGAGGCCTGCCTCCTTTTGATGTTTTTCCAACTCCTACTATTTTATTTTTATTTACTAAAACACATCCAACAGCAGGGTTTTTTCCTGTTTTACCTACAGCACAAGCTGCTTGATAAAAAGCAGAATTTAACCAAAATGAATCCATCACATTTATTTTTTATGATCTTTCAGTTCACCCAAAAAGTTTTCAAAGTCTTGAACTTCTCTAAAATTTCTATATACCGAAGCGAACCTTACATAAGCTACTTGATCAACTTCTGATAAAGATTCCATAACTAACTTACCTATCATGTTAGATGGTATATCAACCTCTCCTGAACTTTCTAGTCTTCTAACTATTCCACTTATTAACTTTTCTACTCTATCAGAATCAATTTTTCTTTTTCTTAAAGCTGTGAGTATTGAGTTAGCTAACTTGTCTCTATTAAAAACTGCTCTTTTACCATCTTTTTTTATTACAGTAAGATCTCTAAGTTGTACTCTTTCAAAAGAGGTGAATCTTGAACCACATGCTGGACACAACCTTCTTCTCCTTATTGCAGAACCATCTTCTGTAGGTCTTGAGTCTTTGACTTGTGTTTCAGAATTATTACAAAAAGGACATTTCATTTTAATATAACAATTAATATAGTGGAAAGTTTTTACACAGTTCTAAAACTTTATTACGAGTAACTTCAGCAGTTTGATTGATATCTTGCTCAGTATTTTTTAAAGAATCTATTACGTCATTTATAAGGCTGCCTATATAAATAAATTCTTTTTCTTTAAATCCTCTTGTCGTCCCAGCAGCTGATCCTATTCTTATTCCTGAAGTAATAAAAGGTGATTTATCATCAAAAGGGATCGCATTTTTATTACATGTTATGCCTGCGTTATCAAGACTCTCTTCAGCTAATTTACCGGTAACACTTTTGTTACTTAAATCTACTAAGAGCATATGACAAGAGGTATCTCCAGAAATTATATTGAAACCATTTTCTTTAAGTGAGCCACAAATAGCCTTAGCATTTAAAAGCGTTTGTTGGCTGTATTTCCTAAAGTCCTCTGATAAAGCCTCCTTAAAGGCCGCAGCTTTAGCAGCAATAACATGCATAAGTGGTCCACCTTGTAATCCAGGAAAAACTGCTTTATCAATGAGCTTTCCTAGCTCTTGATTATTACTTATTATAATTCCACCTCTAGGTCCTCTCAATGTTTTGTGAGTTGTAGATGTACATACATCAGCATAAGGCAAAGGATCAGGGTAAACTTTACTGGCTATTAAGCCAGAATAGTGAGCCATATCTACTAATAAATATGCTCCTACTTCATCTGCTATATTCCTAAACAGTTTAAAATCTATTTTGGATGAATATGCTGAAGCACCTGCAATTATCATTTTTGGTTTGTGTTTCCTACTTAAATCTCTTACTTCATCATAATCTATTTGTCCATTTTCTTTTTTTACACCGTATTGTATGGAATTAAAATATTTTCCTGACTGATTTGGAATTGCACCATGAGTTAGGTGACCTCCTGCTGACAGAGACATGCCTAGTATTGTATCTCCGGGAGACAATAAGGCTAAAAAAACTGCTTGGTTAGCCTGTGATCCTGAGTTAGGTTGGACATTAGCCCATTTACATCCAAATAGATCCTTTAATCTATTTATAGCTAAGTTTTCTGCTATGTCTACAAATTCACACCCTCCATAATATCTTTTTCCAGGATAACCTTCAGCATATTTATTAGTTAAAACTGACCCTTGATACTTCATTACATTTTCTGATGCAAAGTTTTCTGATGCAATAAGCTCAATAGTATTTTTTTGTCTGTTTAACTCTTTCTCTAAAGCGATTTCTAAATCAATATCTAATGATTCTTTTAGGTTCTTTTCTATTTTTTCCACTCTTCTTATATGTCTTTCTCCTTCAAAATCTGTATTTAAAAAAGCTTCTACACATTTACTGGCACATTTATAATCCATATTTCTTGCACCTATTGCTAAAATATTGGCATTATTATGTTTTCTTGCTTGAATAGCCATTTCATAGTCGCTACACAATGCAGCTCTTATACCTTTAAACCTATTAGCTGATATAGATATACCTATTCCTGTACCACACAATGCTATGCCCTTTTTAACATTACCTTCTATAATATTTTGGGCTATTGCTTTACCATAATCAGGATAATCTACTGAATCTTCACTATCTGTTCCTAAGTCTAAAACGCCATACCCAAAACCTTCTAAATTTGTCTTTATTTTCTCCTTAAGATGAAAACCAGCGTGATCAGATGTTATAGCAATTTTTTCTTTTACGTTATCCATTTATTTATTTATTCCTTATTAATAAATTACAACTGTTTAAATAAATATCAATTACTTATTCACTTGCTTTAATTTTTAAGTATTCTTTTAATTCTTTTTTAACTTTAGAAGCAAGCAAATAAACTCCTACAATATTAAATAATGCCATTAAAAACATCATAGAGTCTGATAAATCTATTACTGAACCTATACTCATACTAGATCCAAAAATGACAAATATGCAAAATATTACTTTAAATATATTTTCGTTATTTTTGCTTTTTCCAAACAAGTAAGTCCAAGATTTTAAGCCATAATAAGACCATGAAATCATAGTTGAAAAAGCAAAAAGTATTGCTGCTATTGCTAATATATAAGGAAAAAATACTATATCTTTTTGAAATGCTTTTGAAGTCAGTTCTATTCCTCCTAAACCCTCTGTATCAAGATGCATGCCAGTAATTATAATAACTAAAGCAGTCATAGTGCAAATAATTACAGTATCAATAAAAGGTTCTAATAAAGAAACAAAACCTTCAGTTACTGGATAATTTGTTTTCACTGCTGCATGGGCAATAGGAGCAGAACCAAGTCCAGCCTCATTTGAAAATGCTGCCCTTCTAAACCCCTGTATCAATACTCCTACAAAACCTCCTGCAACGCCTTGCCCTGTAAAAGCTCCATTAATAATAAGTTTAAAAGCATCTGATATAAAAGAATAGTTTATTATAATGATAATTAAAGCTGCTATTACATATATTAAAGCCATGAAAGGAACTAATCTTTCAGTGACTTTAGCAATACTCTTTATTCCTCCAATTATAACTGCGCCTAAAATAGTTGCCATAATTAATCCATAAAGCCAAGCTTTATTGGCAAAATAAGAATTATCTCCTCCTGTAATATTAAGAAATTGTTGAAAAGATTGATTAGCTTGGAACATATTACCTCCGCCTAGGGCTCCTCCAATACAACATATAGAAAAGAGTATAGCTAGATACTTTCCTAATCTTTCTAAACCTATTTCCTTTAAGCCTCTGGAAAGATAATACATAGGACCTCCAGAGACTGTTCCGTCATTATTTATTACTCTATATTTTACACCTAAAGTACATTCACAAAACTTCAGTGACATACCAAGTAATCCTGCTAGTATCATCCAGAAAGTTGCTCCAGGACCTCCTAAACTAACTGCTATTGCAACACCAGCTATATTACCCAATCCGACAGTAGCCGCACATGCAGTCCATAATGCTTGTTTATGACTAACTTCACCTGGTGCATTATTTTCTTTTTGTTTGAGTATTTTTAAGGCTGTGCCAAAATGTCTAATATTGACAAATCCAAAATAAACTGTGCAAAAAATAGCAGCTATTATTAGCCATACTACTATTAGTGGTACATTGATGCCATCAAATATTTCTACAGAAAAGAAAACTATTTCAACCACCATTTTTGATATAGGAGTTAAAACATTATTTATTCTATCATCAATGGAAGTTGCATAAGAATTAATTGAATAAAAAAAAGACGAAATGATGACAAAAAATCTAATACAAAATTTATTCATAATTTTATTTTTTTTCTAACTTTAAATTTGACCAGACTTCTTGAATTGAGTCAATGAAGTAATTTATCATAGCTGAACTGTGAAGCGGTGTTGGTGTTACTCTAAGTCTTTCAGTGCCTCTAGGAACCGTTGGGTAGTTTATAGGTTGCACATAAATTTTAAATTCATTTAATAAGATATCTGAAGCTTTTTTGCATAATTCTGGATCTCCAACTACTATAGGGACTATATGGCTATTGTTATTGATTATTGGAATATTTGTTTCCATTAATTTTCTTTTTAGCTCACTTACTGCCTCTCTTTGCTTAACTCTTTCAACATTGCTTTCTTTTAAATATTTAACCGACTCTATTGCTCCTGCAGCTATTGTAGGAGGGATAGAAGTTGTAAATATAAAACCAGAAGCAAAAGATCTCACAGTGTCTACTAAATATTTATTACCAGTAATATAACCCCCCATTACACCATAAGCTTTTGCTAAAGTACCTTCTATAATATCTATTTGACTACTAATTCCTAGCTCTTGAGATATTCCTCCACCTCGTTTACCATACATTCCTACTGCATGAACTTCGTCCAAATAAGTCAAAGCATTAAACTTCTTAGCTATATTTGATATTTTTTCTATTGGAGCAATATCTCCATCCATAGAATATACAGATTCAAAAGCAATTATTTTTGGTATATTTTTATCAAGTTGTGATATTTTATTAATTAAATCATCTACATCGTTATGCTTAAAAATAATTTTTTTTGCTCCGCTAGCCCTTATTCCTTGTATCATAGAAGAATGATTTAACTCATCAGAAAATACAAAACAGTTTGGCAAGGTTGAGGCTAAAGTTGACAAAGTTGCCTCATTAGAAATATATCCAGACGTAAATAATAAAGCTGATTCTTTATTATGCAAATTTGCTAGTTCTTTTTCTAATAAAACATGATAATGAGTGGTTCCTGATATATTTCTAGTTCCACCAGACCCTGCTCCACATGTGTCAAGAGCTTTCTTCATAGCGCTTATAACCTTTTTGTTTTGTCCCATTCCTAAGTAATCATTACTGCACCAGACAGTTACTTGATCATCAGCTAAACTTTTACTGTTAAATTTAGTAGCTTTAGGAAAGTTTTGAACATTTCTAAGAATGTCTATAAAAACTCTATATCTACCTTCTCCCTTAACTTTTTTAATTGTATCTCTAAAATAATTTTCGTAATTCATAATTTTTCCAGAAGGTTTCCTTAATATTTAGAATAACCACCATCTACATTTATAGTAGATCCAGTTATATAAGAAGATTGAGGTGATGCGAGAAATATTATAGCTTCAGCTACTTCTGTAGCCAGACCAATCCTTTTTAGTGGAATATTTTTAATTATACTTTCAACATCATCATGCTCTTTCAACATTTTATCTAGGGTATTTCCCTTTATGATACCTGGAGCTACACAGTTAATTCTAACATTATGTTCTGCCCAACATGAAGCCATAGACTTTGTTAGAGTTTCAATAGCACTTTTTGTAGAGGCATAAGACGGGGCCTTTTTTAAAAAAGTACTCAAATTAGCAGAACCTATATTTATTATATTTCCATTAGATAGTGCTAACTTAGGCAAAAAAGCATGACAAATTCTCATTAGACCCATTAAGTTTACATTAACCACATCAGAGAAATTTTCTATTCTATATTCAACTCCGCCTTTATACAAACTAGCATTATTTACTAATATATCTAGGTTATCAACTTTTCTGTGTAGTTGATCGATTGATATATCATTAGTCAAATCAAGTTTTTCTATTTTTATTTCATTATCAACTTTTCGTTTAATAAATTTTTCATAACTCGCGTTTGTTTTACAAGTAACAATAACTTTGCTACCTAAACTAGAAAATTTTTTTGCACACTCAAAGCCTATTCCCTCAACACCTCCAGTGATCAAAACTGTTTTATCTTTTAAGGTATTATCGCTCATTTATAAATAACTCTTATTAACTAAATTATACTTTTTATTTGATATAAAAAAATCACTAATATTCTTACAAGCCATTTCTATCATTTTATTTCTAGTTGTTAAAGTAGCACTTCCCGCATGAGGCATCAGTACTGTATTTTTTAAATTCATTAGCTTTTTATTTATTTTAGGCTCATTCTCAAATACGTCTAATGCAGCACCCGCGATTACTTTATTCTCCAAAGCTTCAACTAAATCCTTTTCTTTTACAATTTTCCCACGAGCTATATTAATTAAGTATGAGTCTTTTCGCATCATT
Source organism: Rickettsiales bacterium (assembly GCA_002689905.1). GTDB lineage: Bacteria > Pseudomonadota > Alphaproteobacteria > TMED109 > TMED109 > TMED131. The sequence continues at coordinate 7,175 of NZIN01000043.1, read as the reverse complement.
AAAAACGTTTTTTTATTCATTAGGTATTTAGTTGCAGAATTTAATGGTGCCAATATTAATAAATACTTACTATGTTGAAGTAAGCTTTTTAAATCTAAATATGAGGCAGAATATTTTTTTTCTTCTTTTATGGATAACCTATTTCTATTGTGATAAATTATCTTTAAATTAAAAGCTTTCGCTCTCTTTGCTACTTTCTTTCCTATGTTACCCATTCCTAGTATTCCAAGTATTTCACCGTTTAACTCTTCCCCTAAGAATAATGGCCAAGAATTTTTTTGCCATTTCTCAGACTTTACATAATTATTTCCATCACATATTTTTCTTGCAACTGCTATAATCATACCCATTGTAAAGTCAGCAACAGTGTCTTCTAAAATATTAGGAGTATTAAAAACAGCAATCTTATTTTTTATAGCACTCTTCATATCAACATTATCATAACCTACAGAAACATTAGAAATAGCTTTTAATATTTCTTTATTCTTTTCTATATATTCTTTATCTACTAAATTACCTTGACAAATTATTCCATCAAATCCACTTGCTATTTTCACTAGTTGTTTGGGTGTTAAGATATTTTCATTGGAGTTATGTATCACTACTTGGAAGTTTTTCTCCAAAATTTTTTTTTGTTTTTCATTAAGAAAGCAATGAACAAATATTTTTTTCATTTAAGTTTTGAATAAAAGTATTACTTTTTCCAAGATACAACATTTTGCGTTTGCTCGCCTAAACCATCAATACCTAATTTGAGTTGGTCCCCTTTTTTCAAATAACGAGGTGGTTTCATCCCCATACCAACTCCTGGGGGAGTCCCAGTAGCAATGATATCTCCTGGGTATAATGTCATATAATGACTTACGTAAGATACTAATTCTTTTATATTGAAAACCATTGTTTTAGTAGTTCCATCCTGAACCTTCTTTCCATTTAGCTCTAACCAAATTGATAAGTTTTGTGGTCTTGTAATTTCATCTTTCGTAACCAACCATGGCCCAACAGGGCAAAAAGTGTCACAACCTTTGCCTCTAGTCCACTGACCTGCTGCTGCATCTAGTTGATAAGCTCTTTCAGAAACGTCATTTACTATAGTATACCCAGCTACACATTGCATTGCTTTTGATTCAGAAACTGATCTAGCTTTATCTCCAATTACTACACCTAATTCAACCTCCCAGTCAGAACGTTTACTATCTACTAATCGTCCAGCTCCATTTCCTTTATTAGGAATAATTCCTTTTGGTAGCATCACTTCATCATTTGGACCTGTGAGAGAAGAAGTTGGCTTCAGAAACATAATGGGCTCTTTTGGAAGAGGAGCACCTACTTCTTTTGCGTGATCTACATAGTTCAATCCTATACAAACTATTTTTCCAATGTTAGAAATTGGAACTCCTAACCTATGTTTACCTTTAACTACATTGAGTTTTTTTAAATTGACCCTTTGCACTAATTTTAATGAGTTAGGGTTAATAGTTTTACCATCTATATCCTTTAACTTAGTTGACAGATCTCTTATTTGTCCCTCATCATCAATGATACCTGGTTTCTCTCTTCCTTGCTTACCAAACCTTACTAACTTCATAATATTTGACTCCAATCAATTTGCTAATTTGTATATTTAATTTATATTACTTTAATAATATCAAAATAACAATTAACTTTAATAAAAGGCAACAAATTGTGAATTCCAATACCCAAATTTTAAAAAATACAAAAAGAAATATTTTAGATATTATCAGAAGATTAAAGAATGGTGAGATCGTTGCTCTTCCCACAGAAACTGTTTATGGTCTTGCTGGCAGATGTGACATGGATAGCACAATTAAGAATATATATAAAATTAAAAATAGACCAAGAAACAACCCTTTAATTATTCATTATGGTAATGCCATTTCAGCACTTAAAGATATTCATGCAGATTCCAGAGCCAAAAAACTTGCAAAAATGTTTTGGCCTGGCCCATTGACTATTGTTGCAAAAGTTAAGAATGAAAGTATAAGTAAATTAGCTTTATCAAATTTAGATACAATAGCAGTAAGAGTACCTTCAAATAAAGCAATATTGAGCATTTTAAAAAATCTTAAAATACCTATAGCAGCGCCAAGTGCAAATAGATATGGAAAAATAAGTCCTACTAGTGCAAATGATGTCTATGAAGAACTAAATGGAAAAGTTTCTATAATTCTTGATGGTGGGATTTCAAATATTGGCTTAGAATCTACTATTGTAGATTTAACCACAAAAGAAATTAAAATTTTAAGGCCTGGTGCTATTAGTAAAAAAATAATTAGTGAGATTGTGCCAATAAAAAAAAATATACTAACTCAAAAAAAAATATCTTCTCCAGGACTTTCACTTTCTCACTATAGTCCAGATACAAGTATGAGGATTAATGCAATACGCCCAAAAAAAAATGAGGCTTGGTTAGCTTATGGGGAAATACCTAATAATTTTGATGGCATTAAGTTATCTTTAAGTAAAAAAAAATGTTTGAAAGAATGCGCAAGAAATTTATATAAAATGTTAAGAAAGTTAGACAAAAAGGGTGTTAGTAAAATAGCTGTTCAAAAAATTCCTGAAGAGGGTTTAGGAATTGCTATTAATGATAGACTAAAAAGAGCTGCCTATAAAAAATTGTGTAAATGATGCATAAGATAGAAACATTAAAAAAAATATTAAAAAAAATAATTTGGACTGATAAATTTAATATTATAAAGCCTCACCTGCTTGAAGAAAGAGGAAACCTATCAGGAAAGTCTTCTTTACTAATACATCCTAAAAATACTTATGATGTTGTTCAAGTATTAAAAGCATGTAATAAATACAAGATTTCAATAGTACCACAGGGAGGAAGAACTGGTTTATGTGGTGGTACAGTACCAAACATGAATGGGAGAGAAGTATTGCTTACTACTGAAAAAATGAATAAAATAATTAAAGTTGATAAAGATAACTTTTATATGATAGTGGAATCAGGTTGCACTTTAGATGAAATAAAAAAAACTGCTTCTAAATATAATAGATTTTTTCCGCTTTCTTTGCCTTCTGAGAAATCCTGTACTATAGGTGGAAATATATCAACTAACGCTGGAGGCTCGTCAGTACTAAAATATGGAATGACTAAAGACTTAGTAGAAGGCCTTGAAGTAGTTTTACCAAATGGGGAAATTTTAAATTCAATTAAATACATAAAAAAAGATAATAAAGGGTTTGATCCTAAATATTTACATATTGGATCAGAAGGTACTTTAGGAATAATTACAAAAGTAAAAATAAAATTGTTTCCTGAAATAAAGAATAAATGTATGGCAATAGTAGCTGCCAAAAATATCAATAATGTTATTAATTTTTTAAATATTATTAAAGATCAATGTTATGACTATTTGAGTGCTTTTGAAATAAATTCAAATATTGGATTAAAACTAATTGAAAAATTTTATTCGGATATACCTATTCCTTTTAATAATAAATATGAATGGTATGTTATATTTGAGCTGAGTTCATCTGATCACTTAAATTTAGAACATAAAATTGATAATATTATGACAACTGCAATCAAAATGGATATTATAGAAGATGCTATCAAACCCCAAAATTTAAAACAATATCAAAATATTTGGAAGACAAGAGAACTTTTATCTGAAGCCCAAAAGCTTCAAGGCAAATCTATAAAACATGATATTTCAATACCTATAAATGAAATTCCTTCTTTTATAAAAATATCAAAAAAAAATTTAACAGATTTTAAAAAAGATAATATATTAATTTTTGGACACCTAGCAGATGGTAATTTACATTATAATATTTCTATTCCAAAAAAAATGAACGAAAAGGAATTTTATAAATTGCAGAAAAAAGTTAATAAGAATATATTTGATTTAGTTTATTCATTGGGAGGTAGTTTTTCTGCTGAACATGGTATAGGTGTTATTAAAAAAAATGAATTTAAAAAATATACTTCTAATGAAGAATTTACAATTAAGAAAAAATTTAAAAAACTATTAGACCCCAATAATATTATGAACCCAGGAAAAATATTTAATTAAAGGAAATAATATGGAAAAATATGAAGCACCAGTAGAGGATATTTACTTTGTTCTGAGCAGACTTATAAAGTTTGATGATTACTTAAAAAGTATAAAGAATAAAGATCTAACTTCCGACAACGTTAAAATGATTATTGAAGAAGCCGGAAAGTTTGCTACTGAAGAACTTGATAGTATCAACCAAAAAGGCGATCAAGAGGGTATTAAATTAGAAAATGGATTCGTAAGGATGCCAAATGATTTTATTAAAGCTTATAATAAATTTATAGAAAATGGTTGGTTCTCAGTCATTGGGCCTAATAATTACGGTGGACAAAATTTACCATTATCAGCCGTAGTAGCTATTAATGAAATATGGCAGTCTTCGAACATAAGTTTTGCGAGCAATAATATGTTGACACAAGGTGCTATAGAATTACTAGAAAGTCATGGCAGCGAAAAACAAAAAGAAAAATATTTGCCTAATTTAATTTCTGGTAGGTGGAGTGGAACTATGAACTTAACAGAACCACATGCAGGATCAGACTTATCTGACATCAAAACAAAAGCAATACAAAATGAAAATAATTTTCTAATTAAAGGAACAAAAATTTATATTACTCACGGAGATCAAGATATGAGTGAAAATATAGTACATTTTGTTTTAGCTAAACTACCTGGTGCTCCTGAAGGAGTTAAAGGAATATCTCTATTTTTAGTTCCAAAATATTATGAAATGAATGGTTCTAAAATAAAAAATGATATAAGAGTATTATCTATTGAACATAAACTTGGTCATCATGCTAGCCCCACATGTGTTATGAGCTTTGGAGAAAGTGACGGAGCAGTCGGTGAACTAATTGGTGAAGTAAATCAAGGGCTTAAAGCTATGTTCACTATGATGAATAATGCTAGACTAAGTGTAGGAGTTCAAGGTTTAGCTATATCAGAAAGGGCTTATCAAAAGGCTTTAAATTTTGCTAAAGAAAGAAAGCAAGGTACTTCACTTAACAAAAGTATTTCTGGTTCTATTGAAATTATTCATCATCCTGATGTTAAAAGAATGTTAATGGAAATGAAGTCTCAGATAGAAGCAATGAGAGGTTTAACCATAATTACAGGTAATTTAATAGACAAATATAAGAACTTTGGCAATTCTTCTAAAGGTAAAGATAGTTTATTTATTTCTAATTTACTCACTCCCATAGTAAAAGCATGGTGTACTGATCAATCAGTTTACATTACTTCTTTAGGGGTTCAGGTTCATGGAGGAATGGGTTTTATTGAAGATACAGGAGCTGCACAATATTTTAGAGATTCAAGAATTTTACCAATTTATGAAGGAACTAATGGAATACAAGCATTAGATTTATTGAGACGTAAACTTTTTCAAGAAAATGGTAGCACCTATAAAAAAATAATTGATATAATAAGAAATGATGCCGATATGTCTAAAGAAAATAGAGATGAAGAATTAAAAAATATTGGCAATTTACTTTTAGAAGCACTTCAAGCTTTAGAAAGTTGTTGTTTGTGGTTAGTAGAGACATATAAAAAAGATCCAGAAAAAGCTGCATCAGGAGCAACTCCTTTTATGAATATGTTTGGGTGGATTTTAGGAGGGTGGGTTATGGTTAGATCAGCTTTAGAAGCCAGTAATATGCTACAAACCGACTCCAATGATAAATTTGCAAAAGATAAAATAAATACTGCTATTTTCTATTGTAATACTTATCTTCCTACAGCCTGTTCCATAAAACATACAATAATGAAATCATATTTTTCACTACGAAGTTTTGCTTAGGTCTCTAGTTCGGCCTTAGCGTATACAACTAATTGCGAATTTTTTTTTAATATATTTATCACTAATTGAGATTTAAAAATATTAGATACAAATATTTTAATTACTGCATTTTCATTAACATAGATAGGCCCTTTTGAAGTAAAACTAAACTCTTTAATTTTTTTTCCAGTTATCATGCTTATTTGATTTAGTATTGTTGTTGCTAATAACGGCCCATGGACTAATATATTTTTATGACCTTCATTCTTTTTAGCATAGTCAAGATCATAATGAATTCTATGACTATTGTTTGTAAGCGATGAATATCTAAATAAGTCTATATTATTATAGTTAAAAGATTTTTTTTTTATTAATGAAAGATTAGATAAATCAATCTCTTTTTTCTTTTTTTTTTTCTTCTTATTTTTGCTTTTTAAAAAAACAATTGTTTGGTGTTCTTTTAAAACAATAGCTTTTTCTCTAAAATAATTAATAGTTAATTCAAAAAAATATAAATTATTTTCACTACTAATTTTTCTATTGCATGTTTCCAATTTCATCGTTTTTTTTATTTTATCATTTATAAATATATCTTTTTTAAAATATAATTTAGAGCCTCCAAACATTCTTTTATAACCTCTTAATAGAGGAAAAAAATTACCTCTTTTAGGATGTCCGTCAACTCCTAAATTTTGATAAGAGTTATCTTGGTTAAAGAAAATCCAATGTGCTCCATAAGGCAATAAAATTTTATTTTTAAATTGCAATTCAGGGCCGATGATATGCTCAAGTATCTCAATTTTATTTTTACTTATATTATCCCAACTAGTAATTACACTCATTATTTTTTAAACTCTTTTATTATCTTTAAGGTATGTTCTCCTAATTCAGGTATTTTATTAAATTTTTTCTTATCATCTAATGTAACAGGAGGTATAAATTCAAAATTCTTATTATTTTTTTCTACATATGCTTTTTTAAGTTGCGGATGACTAGAAAATTCTTTTATTGAATTCAATAATCCAAAAGCAATTTTATGTTTTTTAAATAATCTAATTAAAGTATTGGAGTCTATTAACTTAAAAATTTTTATAATAAATTCATTTAGTCGATTTTTATTTTTTAATCTCAAGCTAGGGCTTTTAAAGCTTTTTTCTAAATTTTCTGGGATCTTAATAATTTTCTTTGAAAAAGCAAACCATTCTCGCTCATTTTGTATTGAAAATAATATATTTTTTTTATCTTTTGTAATAAAACATCCGTAAGGTACTATGGAAGGATGAGATAACCCTACTCTTTTAGGAGGCTTTTTAGTATAAATATACTGTAAATATGGTACATTCATCCATTCACTTAAACTC
>NZIN01000042.1 GCA_002689905.1 Rickettsiales bacterium | reverse complement strand
TATTGTTATAGTATCAGATGAAATTACATCAGGGTGGAGAGTAACTGATGGAGGAGTTTATAAAATAAATGGATTTAAACCAGATATAGTAGTTTATGGAAAAGGCTTAGGAGGAGGGTATGCTATATCTGCTGTTTTAGGAAAAAAAAAAATAATGGAGGTAGCAAATAATACATTTATTAGTTCTACTATGTTTACTGAAAGAATTGGTTTTGTTGCTGCTTTAAAAACTATTGAAATATTATGTGAAAATAAAGTTTGGGATCACCTTATAAACATTGGAAGTATTATTGGAGAGTCCTGGCTAAACATAGCCAAAAAGTATAATTTAAATATAACTATAAATGAGTTTAAGCCTTTAATATCTTTCAAACCTCACTATAAAGAAAAAAATAATATAATTAATACTATATTCATTCAAGAAATGCTGAAGCGAGGTTATATAACATCGAACAGCATTTACGTTTCCTATGCTCATAATGAGAAAATTGTTGAAAACTATATTTTAAAAGTAGATGAGGTATTTCAATTAATATCTAAAGCTATAGATAATAATAAACTCAATGATCTACTAGAAACTCAAGAGAGAACTGATGCTTTTGGCAGGCTTACTAAATGAATCTTTTAATAATTCAGGCGAGAATGGGCTCGTCTAGATTACCCGGAAAAGTATTAAAGAAAATTTATAATAAGCCTTGTCTTTTAATTTTAATGGAACGTGTTTTATTAGCTAAGAAAATTGATAAAATAGTTATTGCTACTACAAAAAAAGAAGCTGATCGTAAGATTGTCAATTTCTGTAAAAAATATAATTTTAATTATTTTTGTGGAAGCGAAAATGACGTTTTAAAACGCTACTATGATTGCAACATTAAATATAAAGGTAATACTATAATTCGAATTACATCTGATTGCCCTTTAGTAGATCCTAAAATTATAGATAAAACTGTTGATTTGTTTTACAAAAGAAAAGTTGACTATGCAGCCAATACTATACCACCTAATACTAGAATGTGGCCAGATGGAAGTGATGTAGAAGTATTTTCAAAAAATGCTTTGGAAAAAGCCTTTATAAATGCGAAAGGTAATGATAGAGAACATGTGACTTTTTATTTTTGGAAATCAAATAATATATTTAAAACAGTTCAATTAGGTAATAAATTAAATTGGTCAAAATATAGGTATACAATTGATTATAAGGAAGACTTTTATAGAGTAAAAAATATAGTAAAAAATATAAATAATAAAAATATATTTGGGGACACTAAGCAAATAGTAAATATTCTAAATAAGGACATTAATGAAAGAAGGCTAGATAAAAAATTTACATTTGGCTATGGTTGGAAAAATAAAAAACTCAGGAAAAAAATAAAATTTTTATTTAGATGCGATGCAGGAGAATCTGATGATATAGGTACGGGTCATGTAATAAGAACATTGCGATTAATAGAGCAGCTAATTATTAAAAAGATTTTATTGCCTGATCAAATTACTATAGTTTATAAAAATTTTGATGGTTATAAATTAGCTGTTAGCATAATTAAAAATTTTAAATATAAAATAAAAAATATTCAATTATTAGGAGGAACATTACAGGAAGAAAAAGAACTATTAAAAAAGAGTGATGCAGATGTTATAGTTTTTGATGTATTGCGTGTTAGGAAAAATTTATTATTAACCTTAAAAAAACAAGAAAAAACTCTAATTAGTTTCGATGAATTAGGACAAGGGAGGCTTGTATTTGATAAAATTATTTACTCTTTGATTACTCCACCTGAAAACAACAAAAAATTCTATTCAGGTTATGATTACTTAAATTTATCTAATAAAATTATTAGAAAGTATTATGTAAGAAAAAGTCCGAAAACTATAATAGTAACATTAGGAGGAAATGATAAGAGAAATTTATATATTGAAGTTTTAGAATGTATAAAGAAATTTTCTAACAACTTATCGTTTATTTTTATAATAAGTAATAATGATTATTTAGAGCTATCAAAAGAAATTATTAAAAGAAATTTAAAATTAAAAAATGTGATTTTTTACAAAAGCCCTAAAAACTTTTATGAATTATTAACTAAGGGAGATATAGCGTTAGTGGCTGGTGGAATTACAATGTTTGAGGTTGCCGCAATGGGTATACCTAGTATAGCAATACCACAGCATATTCATCAAATTGAGAATATTAATTCGTTGAAGAAAAAAAAAATAACTTGTAGCATAAATATTGGAATGAAATTTTCTAGAAAAAGTTTAGAAAATAAAATTAATAATTTAATAAATGATTATAAAAAAAGAAAATTGATGAATAAAAAAGGAATAGATTATATAGATGGCAAAGGTTTATATAGAACTCTACAAATATTTAAAAAGGTAATAGAGCACCAAGAAACAATTATGAGAAATAGAGATTGAGAAAAAATAAAAGAAAGTTTATTACATTTGGTGCACCAAAAATAGGCAAGGAAGAAGTCAATGGTGTAAAAAAGGTCATGTCAAGCGGATGGCTAGGTACGGGACCAGAAGTTTTCAAATTTGAAAAGTCTTTCATGAATTATAAAAAGGCAAAAAATGCTGTAGCAGTATCTTCAGCTACTGCGGCATTGCATTTAAGTTTATTAAGCTGTGGATTAGGTCCTAAAGATGAGGTAATTACGACTGCTATGACATTTTGTTCTACTGTAAATGCGATTATTCATAGTGGAGCAAAACCTATTTTAGTAGATATAAACTATAAGACTGGAAATATAGATATTGATGCTATTAAGAAAGCAATCAATAAAAAAACAAAAGCTATTATACCAGTTCATTATGCAGGTCGACCATGCGATATGAAAGAAATTATAGAAATAGCTAAAAATAATAAACTATTTGTGATTGAAGATTGTGCACATGCTATAGAAACAGAATACGCAAGCAGAGCTGCAGGAACGATTGGAGATTACGGTTGTTTTAGTTTTTATGCTACTAAAAACCTAGCGATTGGTGAAGGCGGAATGATACTAACAAAAAAAGCTTCTAATGCAAGAAAATTAAAAATATTATCTTTACATGGAATGAATAATGATGCTTGGAAAAGATACTCTGCTTCAGGATATAATCATTATAAAGTAGTAGCTCCTGGATTTAAATATAATATGACAGATATGCAAGCAGTTATAGGTATTGAACAATTGAAAAAAATTAATAAAAATTGGAAAAAAAGAAAATATATTTGGGATAATTATTATGATGAATTTTGTAAAACTAACTTAGGACTTACGCATAAATATAGCAAAGGCAATAAACTAGCGTATCATTTGTTCCCAATTCTTCTAAATAAAAAAATAAAAATTTCTAGAGATGATCTTTTAATTAAATTAAATAAGGCTGGTATTGGATGTGGAGTCCATTATGAAAGCATCTTTCAGCATCCATATTATAAAAAAAAATATAGTTCAAAAAAAAATATAACTCCAATAGCAAATGAGTTTGGTCGTTCTGAAGTATCCTTGCCTATTACACCATCAATGAGTCTTAATGACCTAGACTATGTTATTAATATTGTAAAAAAAAATGTTAACAACTAAGAAAAAATATAAATAAATTTTAATTTCTTTATTATGTTTAAAATATTCTGATGACTGGTGAAATAAAAAAATTTGAGGAAGATTTAAAAGACTGTTTATTTGAAAATAAGTTTGAAAAGTGTACAATTCTTATTTTACATGTAAAACTGAAAAGCCTTAAAAAATATTATAATGTACCTTATGATATATTAGCAAAAAAAATATTAGAATTATTAGCACTAACGAAGCCAAAAAATATAATTGTTCCATCATTTACATATTCTTTTACGAATAATAAACCTTTTGATAAGGCTAATAGTATATCTGAAGTGGGATTATTTTCTGAAATATTTAGACTGCAGTATTCAAAGCATAGAACTAACGATCCGATTTTTAGCTTTTGTCATAACAAAACTGTTAAGAAAGAATATGATAATGTAAATTTTAATACTGCTTTTACAACTAATTCAATTTGGGATTACTTTTATAATAAAAATGTGACTATTCTAAATATAGGACTTGATCATTTAGTAGTTAGTTTAATTCATTATCTAGAGTTTATTTATAAAGTTCCATATAGAAAGTTAATAAAAATAAAAGGAACAGTTATTTCTGAAAAAAAAAAAGAAAAATCTAACATATGATTTTTATGCTAGAGAAAAAAATTGCATATATGCTTTAGACTGGCATAAAATAGAATCTGACCTTATTAACAATAATATTATGAAAATAAATAGTAAAAAAATTTTAAATTTTAAGTGTATAAGAACATTAGAGTTAAGTAAATTTGTAGAATATAAAATAAAGGAAAACCCATACTATTTAGTAAAAAAAATAATTTAAATTTTAGATTTATGAATCGATTTAATTTTTTTTAAGGAAAAAAATATTAAATTATATAAAAATCTAAATAAAATAAAAATATTTACATAAATTTTTATTAATTACATATTGATAAGCTTATTTATAGGCATTCTAATTGGATAGGATTCTTTTCTCCAGAAAACATTCTCATAAAAACATATATGTAATATTAGACGATCACTATTTTTACAGATTCCTCCTCTATGAAAATTAGTCATAGAGTCATAACAAAAAATAGTACCCTTCTTTCCATAAGCATGATGCAAAGATTTTTTTAACTTATTTTCAGAAAAAAACTGATAAAGTAATTTAATATCTTTTATCATTTCTCCTCCCCATAAATTTTTTATTTTTCTTGATTGTTGTTTATTTATTACCTCTACAGCACCTGAGCCTTCATACATATCTTTTAAATTAATATCAAAATGTAGTGCATTAAGAGTGTTTCTATCTCTATGATAAAGAGAATATCCTGAGTTTTGATAATTTGGCCTACCCCACCAGACTTCAGCACAGCCAAGAAAGTAATCAAACTTAAAATAGTCATCACATACATCTATGATCAGAGAATTCTTAATAAAATTTTTGAAAAAACTATTATTTAACATATCTTTAGACGTGTATATTACTCTTTTTAAATTCTTTTCTTCTTTTATAATTTTATTAATTCTTTTACAGAAGTCATCAAAGCCAGTACTCATTACTAGGTTACTACTTTTATTAAAGGCGCATTGCATAAATCCATTTTTATGTAAGCTCTTATTCTTTCTTTTAGAAAAGTATTTATATTTAGTATTTATTTGTAATATAAGAAATACATTATAATAGCTGTAAATAAGTACTCTAAGAAATATTCGATATGGTATAATTTTTTTTAAATAAATCTTAAAAACTTTCATAGACCTTTTTTACATTAAATTAATTATAATAATTGACTATTAATTTTATTTATATTTAAATTAACATTATAACTCAAAACTTTTATAGCACAAATAATATTTAAATGAATAAGATAGATTTAAATTACTACGAATATGTCTTGTGTGACAGCATAGAGGCTTTAAAATGGATAAAAAAAAAAGGTTTAAAAAAAAATACAAAGATTTTATCTTCTTCGCCAGCTGTGTTGCTAAAAGATAAAAAAGTTATAAATTTAGATAAATGCTGGACTGAAAAAAAAATACAATTATTAACTGAAAGCATAGATCCTATTGCTAGGAAAATATTTAATAAGCTTTTAATAAATAAAAAAATAAGTAAAGAAGAAGCATTAGTAGTTGTATGTTTAATAAATAATTATTTTAAAATTCTATATAAAGCTGGAAGTATAAGTAAAAACATTTTAAGCAGTAAAATCTTAAATATAAGATTAGAAGGAAAAACTGGCAGAAAAAATTTAGATATTAATACTCCATGGGAAGAATTATTTAAAAATAGTAAAAAATTTGGTAGTCTATCGTATAAATTTTCACTAGAAAATAAAAAAGAAAGTTTTATATCTTTCTTTAAAAATGCCTTTTATAGAATAAAATTTATAGATTATGAAAGTGTAATATATAAGTTAATAAATAATTTACAGGGAAAAAAAAAATACTTTAAAAAGAATATATTTATATTAGGTGAAAATGAATTACTAAAAGAAACCGTTTCTCATTTAGTTTTCAATGGCTTTCAAGCCAATAATTTAAATATTAAAAATTACAAAATTACAATTAATCATAATTATAAGCTAATAAAAAAAATTATAAAAAAAGACTTAAATAAACTAACATCTAAATGGGTAGTTAAGGATTTTGTTATTGCTTGTGAGGACATCTTTTTTAAAAATCTTGTAGATGAATTAAACAACTATTCTACTACTAAAGAAAACACTCTAGATTATTTATCTAAAATAAAGTTAAATAGTAAAATCTTATTTAGTAGTGCTTATTTAAATTCAAAAGTATTAGGTATATTGAATGGCTTTAAAAAGTACAACGTACCTATAATATCTTTTCAACACGGAGTGACTCCAGAAATATCAGATGTTTCAATATATATAGCATCTGCTTTTCCAGCAAATTATTGTGACTTATTTGTTTATTTCAATCTTGCTGGACAAAATACAGCTATGCAACAAGCTTTCATCAAAAGTAATTCATTTGTTTCAGGGCTTCCAAAAAAATACTTTTTAGCATCAAAAGGTAAGTCAAAAAAAATATCAGTTAATAATAAAATATTATATTTATCAATGAATTTATACAGAGGTTTTTTCACAGGTTTCAATGGATATTTTAATGATTCAAATAAAGCAAAGAACGAAATTAATTTTATAGAAACTATTTTAAGTAAAATTCCTTACAATATTGATTACAAGCCGTATATAGTGGAAAATGTTCGCTATATAGATAAGGATCCAAGCTTAGAAATTATCAACAAATACTCAAACCTCAATTTATTTGATTTAAAAATTGATGCACGATTTATTATTTCAAAATATAAGGTAATTATGACCTCTAGCGCTTCGAGTACATTATCCTGGGTATTGTTATCAGAAAAGCCTGTTGTTCTAATAAATTCTAGAAATAATGCGCCACTAAAAGAACATTTAAAAAGAGAAATTAAAGAAGCAATTTTTTACTTTGAAGAAAATGAAACTAACTATAAAAAAAAATTGATAGATTTTATGTCTCAACCTATTAATATCATAGAAAAATTATATAGTGAAAAAAAGTTAAGCCGAAGTAATTTTATAAAAAAATATTTTAGTGAATTTGAGGGCGGAGCAGGAAAAAGAACAAAACATTTTATTCTCAAAAAATACTTTAGCTAATTAAATCTATTTCTTATAAATATAAAAAATAGTATTAAAAAAATTGTTTGTGCCAAATTTCTAATGCATACAACATCCAAACTAATGTTGAAAAATTATGTTGTCCTTCATAGTGTGAAGAAAGTATTGATTTGATTGATTTGCCATTAAGATAGTTTTGACTAAAGCTATTATTACTTGTAAGTAATTCAATTATATTTGTCTTCATTCTGTTCTCACTAATCCAACTTAACATATCCGATGGAAAGCCAGTTTTTTCCTGATGCACTATTTTATCATCAATTTTGTTTTTAAATATTTTTTTTAAAATAAACTTAGTAGTATTTGTATGTTTATTATATTTTTCAGCTATGGGTATGCTATTAACGTAAGCTACCAGTTCAGGAGCTAAGTATGGCGTTCTTATTTCAATTGAGTTTTTCATTCCAACCCTGTCTTGTCTTTGAAGAAGTAATTGAAGTCTAAATTTTTGAGAATACATCAGTTGTAAGTCGTCAAAGTTTCTATTTACATTTTTTTTTAACCAATTCCAAGCAATACTATCTTTTTCATTTGAAATATTATTATAATTTGTTAATTCATTTACTGTATTTAATGAGTGCAAACCCCCACCGTAATATAATAAGCCTATTTTTTTATCTATTGATATATTTTCAAGATTATTTTTATATTTACTGAAATCATAATGTGTGCGTACAAACTTATCGTATCCAAAAAAAATTTCATCAGATCCTTCGCCTGAAATACTTACTTTAAGCCCTTTATTTTTCATAATACTACAGAGTTGATCTAATAATACAGAGTTAGCAAAGGCTATTGGCTCGTCATAATACCAAGCCAAACTTTCTATCTCTTCAAGATATTTATCTAAAGTTACTTTATTAGTATTTAAAATAAGATTATTTTTTTTATATTTTTCTGATAAATATTTATGTCCATTTATTACATTCTCAATTTCACTAAAACTAGCTAAATAATTATCTGCAAAAAATAACTCTAAATTTTTATTTTTATTTATATTACAACTTAAGTCAACTAAAGCATTAGAATCTATTCCTCCTGAGTATAGAATACACAAGGGTACATCACTAATATTTCTAGAGGTAGTTGCTTGATTTAATTTCTTATATAAAGTGCCTTCAATTCCTTTTAAATCTTTATTGACAAAAGTATTTTCAATTTTCCAAAAATTTTCTGTGTCATACTTTTTTTCTTCAAGATCAAAAGTTAAGAAATTTCCGGGTTCTATTTCAAAAATACCTTTAAAAAAAGTTTTGTAACCATGAATTTTAGATGTAATTAAATAATCTTTTAGATCCTCAAGATTGGGTGAAGCATCTATTAGGCCTGATTTGGCAATGGTCTTTATTTCTGAAGAAAATAGTAGTTTATTTTTATTCATTCCCCAGTATAAAAACCTTTCTCCTATTTTATCTCTTGCCATATAGAGTTTTTTATTTTTTTTGTCATAGAAGCAAAAAGCGTACATGCCATCTAATAATGATAAGGTTTTTCTAATACCGAAATTTTTCAATAATAAAAATAGAGTTTCACTATCTGATCTACCTTCTACCTTAATATTATTTTTTTTAAGCAAATCATTTAATTGCTTATAATTGTATATTTCTCCATTGTAGGCTAATAAAAAAGATTCATCAGATATTGGTAGAGACGACTTTGGTGTATTAAGTCCTATGATAGATAACCTAGTATTTCCAAATTGGACATTGTTTAGAGATTTGATTTTTTTTTCATCAGGGCCTCTGTGATCTAACATAGATAAAATTTTATAAAAAATTTTTTTATCAATAT
>NZIN01000041.1 GCA_002689905.1 Rickettsiales bacterium | reverse complement strand
TTCTAATTTATTTCCAAGAAAGAGTTTTGATTAAATCCTTTACATAATGTGTTTGTAAAGTATTCATTCTTCTCCCACTTCCTGGATAGCCCAAAGCAATAACAAGTATCATATCTTTTTTATTTATATCTTTATTTTTCCATAAGAAATTCAAGCAGTCTGGAATATGTTTTAAACTATCTTTATGAAACTTTGTTTCATAGTAAACTCCTTTCGTACCTGAATACATATTAAAAGTTCTAGCTAAGCTTTTATTGTTACTTACTGCAATTATAGGGTGTGGTAACATTTGACTCGATATTATTCTAGAAGCAAAACCTGAAATTGTAATTGCTATAATTTTTGTTATCGGCAAAGATAATGATAAGTTTTTAATTGCATTTGCCATACCACTTACTTCGTTAGTAGTTAACTTATTTTTTCTTTGCTTTTTATCCTGTTCAGTGAGCATAACTGATGCTACCTTAGACATTACTTTTATTGATTCTATTGGATAATTTCCAATTGCCGTCTCACCAGACAACATAGTTGCTGTAGCTCCATCTAAAACCGAATTTGAAATATCTAAAACCTCAGCTTTTGTTGGGTTAGGATTATGTATCATGCTATCCAACATTTCAGTTGCAACAATAACTGGTTTAGCAAAATTATTAGCTACTCTTATAATGTTTTTTTGGTTAATTCCTAAAGTCTCAATATTAGTTTCAGTAGACAAGTCTCCCCTATCTATCATTATCACATCAGAAGCTTTTACTATTTCAGTTAGCCTGTCTAAACCTTTTTGGTTCTCAATCTTTGAAACTATCTTTGGTATTTTTTTATTAATTAATTTTCTAATTAATTCTACGTGTTTAGCTGACTCAACAAAACTTATACCAACAAAATCAACTCCTGCTTTTTTAGAAAAACCAATCATTTTCTTGTCCCGATCTGTAATTAACTTTGTTCCTATATCCACATAAGGAACATTAATTCCTTTTGAACTTTTTAGCTGGCCTGAGTTTTCTGCTCTAATGTAAATATCCCTATTTATTATTTTAACTACCTTAAATTTTAGAGTTCCATCATCTGCATATACAATATTACCTTTGGATAAAAATTTGTGTAATTGAGTATTTGTAATAGAAATTTTATCTTTACCCATGAATCCTTTTTTAGTTGTAAGAATAATTACATCTTTTTTATTAAATACCGGCTCATAAGATAACCTAATTGTTCTAATTTTTTTTCCTGGAATATCAAGTAGTATTGGGCAATTAGGAATTTCTTTTCTTATTAATTTAATGGTTTCATCATGCCATTTCAATGAATTATGTGACCCATTAAGTCTAGCTAGCGACATACCAGCAGAATACATTTTTTTTAGCATATTAGCATTAGCGGTTTTAGGCCCAATTGTTGCTACAATTTTTGTTCTTTTCATTTCATCCCTAATCTATTTTATAAAAATATCATCTTGTTTTATAAGTTGAACTATGTCTTCTCTCATAAATTTATCGCTTATGTTCAGGTTATTTATTAGCGCATTCCTAATTTTAGTACCACTAACTTCTATTTTACTTTTGGGATGTTTGCAACTATTATCTGTGGTTATTTTTTTACAAAATTTACAATAGAAAGGTCCTCTTACTTTTATGATTTTTATATTCAGTTCTTGTTCTAGTTTTATGCATAAATCTTGTGCTTCATATTCTTTATAATAGTTTTGAACTCCGGCATGATCCCTTCCTACCAAAAAATGAGTACAACCATAATTCCTTCTTATTATAGCATGAAAAACAGCCTCTCTAGGGCCAGCATATCTCATAGAAGTGGTTAACGCTCCTAATATTACCTTATCCTTAGGTAAATAATATTTCATCAATAATTCATAACTTTGTAATACTGCTTTAGGCAAAAAATCTCCTACTTTTTTTTTTCCTATTAACGGATGAATAAATAATCCATCGACCTTTTTCAATGCTGAAGTTAATATATATTCATGAGCTTTATGAGGAACGTTTCTGGTTTGAAATCCCGCAACAGTTTTTAATTTAAGTTTCTTTATTTGATTCTTTATTTTTTTTGGAGATAAAGAATAACTGGAATATGGATATTTAATTTTTTTTAATAGCCTTACTGGGCCTCCTAAAAAATAGCGACCAGACATTGACAACATCTCATAACCAGGATGGTTAATATCATTTGTTCCAAATAAAGAAAATAAATAATCATTGAAATTTACGCTAAATAAACTTTTAACTATAATTTCTCCTACAATATCTTGCTTATATTTCAAGAATACTTTTGTATTTAAATTTATAAGTTTTTTTTGTGTTTTCTCTATAGGGAGTAATACAGGTATAGGAAAAATTTCTTTATTTTGTAGTCTCATTGTTTTGACTACTGAGATAAAATTCTCCTCAGTCATAAAACCATCCAAAGGATAAAAAACTCCTTCTGCAATTTTTTCTAGCTCTAAATAACTATCAAAATTAATTGTAATTATCATTTTATCTTAACTAAACTTTAAAAATGTCTATCTGTGAGGTAATATTTTCAATAACCTCGTTTTCAGAAATGTTACTATCCATGTTAATTTTTAAATCATAATTTTTAGGAGCTTGCCATGGTATATCTAAACCCACAACGTCTCGCTCTTCTCCATCATAAAACCTTTTATAAATTTTTTTTGGGTCTCTTTTTTTGACTGTTTCTAGAGAAACCTCTAAATATATTTCATAGTACTTATTGAAGTTTTTCCTGTTCCAGTTCATTAGTTTAGAATTACTGTATAAAGCTGATACCACTAATATTAATTCTTGGGCTTCTAAAAACTTACAAATTTTTTGAATTCTTTTTATTTGTTTTATGCGAGAATTAACATCATAATCTAAAGTCACTTCAAAAAACTCTCTTACTATATCACCATCAATGTTTATCATATTGGGTATATTTTTTTTATATTTTTTTAATATGCCTGAAGCAATCGTAGTTTTACCTGATCCAGAAATTCCTGTTAACCATATTACCATAATAATTAAAATATTTATTTAATTAACAATCTATTATATCATTATTTCAAGTATATAAAATTTTGTCCAACTAATAATAATTTAAATAATAAGTAATATAATTTACTCATACTAACCTTTGTTATAGAATGCATCCTCCCCTTATGGTGAAACTGGATATCACAAACCCCTCCTAAGGGTTAATTTTAGGTTCGAGTCCTAATAAGGGGGCCAAAAAATAAAAAATTTTGAAAAGAATGTTTAAATAAAGTTAATAAAAATTATTATTTTAAATAACTATTTATAGGAAAAATCACTACTAGCAACTAATTACTAAGAAATAAAATATAGAAAATTATTTGTACTACAAATAGTTTAGCTTATAATTTAATTAACAAATACAAAATATTAGATATTTACAAATTTATATGTTGAACAAAAACTACAAAGTATTTTTTACTATATCATTTTCATATGAGATAGAAAAAAAAAAAATAATTACTAAATCATTCAAAAGTGACATAGATATTAATAACTTAAAAATTGGATCGAGTATTGATGACAGTAATGTACATAAGAAATGGAAAGAATATGCATTATCAATACCTCTTAATAACTTAAATCCTCCTGTTAAGTTTATAGATGAAAAAGTCAAAGAAAAAGTTTTAAAAACACATAGGATAGTAAATTTAGAAAATTTAACTGAAGTTCATAAAAAATAAGCACCTTATAACTATGATATTCTATACTGTTATTTTCTCAATATAATGAACTGGTTTAAATCATATTTTTTTCTTTTATCCTTAATAATATCAGCTTAGAATTTAAAAATAATAATAAATTAATTATGAAAAATAAAAAAAAAAATGTAGGGATTTTTATTTTTGACAATGTTGAGGTTTTAGATTTTACTGGCCCTTATGAGGTTTTTTCTAGTACAAGATCTACTAATAAAAGCTTAGTTCCTATCACTGACCTTGCTTGTCCTTTTAACGTGTTTACTTTCTCAGAGAGAAAAAAGACTATAGTAGCCTCTGGAGGGCTCTGTTTTAAGAGTAAATTTACAATCAAAGAATGTCCCCCTTTAGATATATTAATTATTCCAGGTGGAATTGGGACTAGGGCCTTATTAAAGAATGCAAAGTTTTTGATTTGGCTAAATAGTTATAGAAACACAGATATAGTTGCTTCTATTTGTACTGGGGCTCTTCTTTTAGCAAAAGCTGGTATGCTTCATAACAAAAAAGCCACCACTCATTGGGGAGCTTTAAAATTGTTGAAAGAGATAAGCCCAAGTACTACAGTACTTAAGAATACAAATTACGTATTTGACACATACTACACATCGGCTGGAGTATCTACTGGCATTAATATGTCACTTCATATTGTTGAAAAAATAATGGGGAAAAAAATAGCTCAAAATACCGCTAAATATATTGACTATCCTTATTAAATGTTTTCCTCGTCAATACCTTCATTTTGTCCTTGCTTTAATAAATCATCATCAAACCATTTTGAACAGCTTAATATTGCTCCATTAGTTGAAAATTCGCATGCTCTAAATAATTTATTTTTTTTTTGAATAAAACCTGCAAAAGCTCCTTCTGTATTGTAATAAGAGCTAAATGTATTTATTTCTTCTTTTTTATTAAAGTATAAAACCATGAAAATTATTGCTGTTATAATTACTAAAATGAGAAGCAGAAAGCTAAAAAAATTTTTCATGTTTTGAAATTACAACAATTCTGATAAACTTAAAAGTAGTAAAATGAGATATATAATTAATTTTCAAGTAAAAATTTTAAATCCACAAAATAATACAGATGTGATCCGCTCATCTTATACTGTATTAGAAAAGGAATCTGAAAAAAATAATTTATACAATTTTACAAAAGTAGAAAGTTGGTTTAATGAACTTTTTAAAAAAGAACCACTAGATTATTTTATTAATACATCAAAATTTAATAATAATAATAATTTTGAAATGAAAATAGGAAGAATAACTGACTCGATATCGGGAAAATATAAAACTTTTTAGGAGAACTTATGAGTAATAATAATGCTGTAGAATACGAAATAATTGATAGTATAGGAATTATAAAGGGTATGAACCCTCCTGTAAATGCTCTGTCACACTCTGTAAGGTCTGGCTTAATAAACAGTTTAGAAACACTATCTAATGATGATCGTGTTAAAGGCATAATTTTAATAGGTAACGGTAAAACTTTTTTTGCAGGAGCTGATATATCAGAATTCGGTAAGCCTATGCAACAACCAGACTTAAACAAAGTTATAAAAGTATTTGAACATAATAAAAAACCTATAGTTGCTGCTTTACATGGCACACCCTTGGGTGGAGGTCTCGAATTAGCTATGGGCTGTAATTATAGAGTTGCTCTTTCATCTACCAAACTAGGATTGCCTGAAGTTAAGCTTGGAATTATTCCAGGAGCTGGTGGCACGCAAAGACTACCTCGTTTGGCAGGTATAGAAAAAGCTTTAACAATGATTACTTCTGGTATACCCATAAATGCTAATGAGGCTATGCGAGCAGGTATTGTCGAAGAAGTATATGAAGATGCTCTTATAGCAAACGCAATTAATTTTATTAAGAATAAAGTGACTTTAGAAAAGCATCCTATAGTTAAGGAGCTAAATGATAAAATTTCTAATGTAAATAATCATATTTTTGAAGAATTTAAATCTAAGATAGAAAAAAAATATAGAGGAAGAAAATCTCCAATTTGTGCAATAGAAGCAGTAAAAGAAACAATTAATCTAAACTTTGATAAAGGACTACAAAAAGAAAGAGAACTTTTTAAAACCTGTCATGACTCTAAAGAAAGCTCGTCTTTAATACATATGTTTTTCTCTGAGAGACAAGCCCTTAAAATACCTGATATTTCAAAAGATACAAAAATCCTTGCTATTAACTCAGCTGCTGTAATTGGATGTGGAACTATGGGAGGAGGTATAGCCATGAACTTTGCAAACGCAGGTATTCCTGTTACTGTAATAGAAAATAGTCAGGATTCTCTAGATAAAG
This sequence comes from Rickettsiales bacterium, assembly GCA_002689905.1. Lineage (GTDB taxonomy): Bacteria > Pseudomonadota > Alphaproteobacteria > TMED109 > TMED109 > TMED131. Next base: position 2,510 of record NZIN01000041.1, on the reverse strand, counting down.
GCATAAACATTATTGAAAAGAATTATAGGAATACTGTTTCAAAGGGCAGATTGACTGAAGGTCAATTCAAACAAAGAATGTCATTAATTAATAGCTCTACTAGTTTAGATTCTATTTCTAACGCTGATATAGTTATTGAAGCAGTCTTTGAAGAAATGAATCTTAAAAAAGAGATGTTTGAGCGAATTGATAAAATTGCAAAAGAAAACTGTATTTTAGCTACTAACACTTCTACACTGGATATAGATCAAATAGCTAATTCTACAAGTAGGCCAGATTATGTTATTGGCACTCACTTTTTTAGTCCAGCTAATGTTATGAAATTATTAGAAGTTGTAAGAGGAGAAAATACTAGTAAAGAGACTATAGCAACAACAATGAAATTAGCAAAAACTATTCAAAAAGTACCAGTTCTTGCTGGAAACTGTGATGGTTTTATAGGCAATAGAATGTTTCATGAATATGTTAGACAAGCTCATGCATTAGCTGAGGAAGGAGCTAAAGTAGCAGATATAGACAGGGTAATTTATGAATTTGGGTGGGCTATGGGTCCATTTGCAGTAAATGATCTTGCTGGTAATGATGTTGGTTGGAGAATAAGGAAAAGGCATAAGCAAGAAGGAAAGTATGACAATTTAAGGTATACTGCTACTGTAGCAGATCAACTTTGTGAAATAGGAAGATATGGACAAAAAACTAACAGAGGTTTTTATATTTATGATCCAAAAACAAGGAAAAAACAAATTGACCCTGAAATAGATATGATGTTTGAAAAAGTTGCAAAAGAAAAAGGGATTACAAGAAGAGTTATAAAAGATGAAGAAATCTTAAATAGGTTGAGCTGGGCTTTAGTTAATACCGGTTGCATGATATTAGAAGAAGGTTATGCATTAAGAGCTTCAGATATAGATGTAACTTATGCTTATGGTTATGGATATCCCAGTTGGAGAGGTGGTCCTATGAAATACGCCGAAGACTATGGATTAGATAAAGTTTTGCTAGAAATAGAAGAGTTTAGAAAAGAGAATGGCGATATGTGGCCAAAAAGTAATTATTTAGAAAACCTTGTAAATAATAAAAAAAAGTTTAATTAAGAAAGGACAGTCAATGAATGAAGCAGTTATAGTATCAACAGCAAGAACACCAATAGGTAGAGCTTATAAAGGTGCCTTTAACAATACACATGGAGCAACGATAGCTGGTCATGCAGTGGAAAAAGTATTAAAAGTATCTGGTATAGACCCTTCGATAGTGGAGGATTGCTTAATGGGGTGCGCCATGCCAGAAGGAGCAACGGGAGGTAATATTGCACGCCAAATAGCTATTAGAGGTGGTCTACCAGTTACTGCAGCAGGAGCTACTATAAATAGATTTTGTTCTTCTGGTATGCAAGCTATAAGTATGGCAGCTCAAAGAATAATGTCTAACGAACTGGATGTTTGTATGGCTGGAGGATTAGAATCAATTAGTCTGGTTCAAAATGAACATCAAAATAACTTTATGTCTAAAGAGGATTGGATAAACAAAAATAAACCAGAATTGTATTATTCTATGATACAAACAGCAGAAGTAGTTTCCAAACGTTACAATATCTCAAGAGATAAACAAGATGAGTATGGTTTGCAAAGTCAAATTAGAATGGCTAATGCACAAAATTCAGGTTACCTTGATAAAGAAATATTTCCACTTGAAACAATAAAATTGGTAAAAGATAAAGAAACAGGTGAAATTAAACAAGAAAGCGTATACCTAGAAAAAGATGAGGGTAATAGACCTGATACTAATATAGAAGCGTTAAAATCTCTTAAACCAGTCATGGGGGATGACTACTTTATAACGGCAGGAAATGCGAGCCAATTATCTGATGGTGCTTCAGCTTGTTTAGTGATGAATGCAAAAAAAGCTGAAAAACTAAACCTAGAGCCTTTAGGCATATTTAGAGGTATGGCAGTTTCTGGTTTAGAGCCTGATGAAATGGGTATTGGTCCTATTTATGCTATCCCTAAATTACTTAAAAAACATAATCTCAAAATGGATGATATAGATCTATGGGAACTTAATGAAGCTTTTGCTGTACAGGTGATTTATTGTAGAGATAAACTTGGTATTCCTAATGAAATTTTAAACGTAAATGGGGGTTCTATAGCTATTGGTCATCCTTATGGAATGACTGGATCAAGGTTAGTGGGGCATGCACTTATAGAAGGGAAGAGAAGAAGAGCTAAAAATATAATAGTTACTATGTGTATTGGCGGTGGACAGGGCGCAGCAGGTTTATTTGAGATTTGTTAGTTTATATATTGTGATATGGTATCTAAAGATATAAAATTCTATAAATTACTTATTATATTAAATACTATTGCTTCAATAGTTATTACCCACCAGATAATTCTATATAATATAGAAAATTTGAATATAAAAGTATATTTTATTCTTTTTTATGCTTTAATATGGTTTTACTCTCTCTATAAGATATATAATTTTTCGAAATTAGGATTAAAACTTTATAT
>NZIN01000040.1 GCA_002689905.1 Rickettsiales bacterium | reverse complement strand
AGCTTCAGGCTTGGTTTCTGCTGCTGGAGCTTCTGGCTTGGTTTCTGCTGCTGGAGCTTCTGGCTTGGTTTCTGCTGCTGGAGCTTCAGAAGTTTTAGCTTCTTCTTCTTTCTTTTTTAAAGCTTCTTCTTTAGCCTTAATTCTTTCCTGAGCTTTTTTCTTGGGTTTTGCTTTATTTGGATTATTTTTTTTTATTGGGGTCAATAATCCGGCATCAGATAAAAATTGATGCACTCTTTCACTGGGTCTAGCTCCTGTACCTAACCAATGTTTTATTCTTTCTAACTGAAGATTTAACCTTGATTGGTCTGTTTTTTCCTTGAGAGGATCAAAGCTTCCAACTCTTTCTATAAACTTACCATCTCTTGGAGCTCTAGCATCTGCCACTACTATTCTGTAGTAGGGTTTTTTCTTAGCTCCATATCTGCTCAATCTAATTCTAACTGTCATATCTACCTCTTTAAATTACTATATATATTTTCTAAACTATTGCCACCCAAACTATTTCCCATCATCTTTTCTAAGCCACTAATACCATGTTTATTCATTTTTTTCATCATAATTTGCATATTTTTAAATTGCTTTAATAATCTATTAACATCTTGTATATCGACTCCCGAACCATTTGCAATTCTTTTTTTTCTTGATCCATTAATTATTTTAGGGTTTTTCTTTTCTTTTTTTGTCATTGAACAAATTATTGCAGACATCCTTAAGAAGGTTTTATCTTCAAGATTAGAATTTTCCAGTGCTTTTTTTGCTTTACGAACCCCCGGAAGCATTGATAAAATACCTTTAATTCCTCCAAGCTTTTGCATTTGGTGTAGTTGTTTTTTGAAATCTTCTAAATCAAAGTTTCCTTTAGCGAGTTTATTAGCCATAATTTCTGCTTCTTTTTCATCAAACTCCTGTTCAGCTTTTTCTACCATACCTACTACGTCACCCATATCTAATATTCTTCCCGCTAGCCTTTTTGCAGAAAAAACTTCGATCTCATTGACTTTCTCTCCTATACCTAGAAACTTTATCGGTTTACCAGTAGTGCTAGCCATACTTAAAGCAGCTCCACCTTTAGCATCTCCATCTACTCTAGTTAAAACAACTCCAGTTAATTCTACATAGTCTGAAAATGATTTTGCTACATTTACAGACTCCTGTCCTATCATTGAGTCAGCTACTAACAAAGTTTCACAAGGATTTGTCAAACCATATATATTTTTAAGTTCTTTTAATTGATCTTCATCTATATTTGTTCTGCCAGCAGTATCGAATATAATTACATCTGCCAAACTACTTTTACCTTCATCAAAAGTCTTCTTAATTAAATAGTCAGCTTGTTCTTGGGGATTATTATCCATACATTTAACATCTATATCATGAGATAGCTGCCTTAATTGTTCCATAGCTGCTGGCCTGGACGTGTCCAAAGAGGATAACAAAACTTTCTTTTTCTTATTTTTAAGAAGATTGGCAATTTTTGCTGCTGTAGTAGTTTTTCCACTTCCTTGTAGACCTACCATTAAAATTATACTAGGATTTTTTTTATTCAGAATTAGATCAAAGTCATCATCTTTAAGATTAAAAGACAATAATTCAACCAAAGTATCATGTACTATCTTTACTACTAAATCCCCAGGTTTAATCGACTTTAGTAACTTCTCTCCTATTGCTTTTTTTTTTACTTCTTCAACAAATTCTTTGGCAATACTCAAAGGAACGTCAGCTTCTAACAATGCCACTCTTATTTGCCTCATTGCTACACTAACATCATCTTCTGTTAAAACACCTCTACTAAGCAAGCTATCAAAGGTTTTTAAAACTCTATCTGAAAAATTATTAAACATTAGTAAAAAAAATTACACTTTGCATTATAAATAAAAATTTATTATAGTTACGCTTTTGCTATAATAAAGTCAATAAAAACATATACTAACATGAAAATACCTTTTGTAAAAATGCATGGAAATGGAAACGACTTTGTTGTAATTGATAATACAAAATCTATTATTAACAAAGAAAAGAGCTTAATAAGAAAACTAGCTAACAGAAAAATAGGAATTGGTTGCGATCAACTCATTCTTATGGAAAATAGTTCTAAATATGATGTTTTCATGAAAATTTATAATTCAGATGGAACAGAAGCTGAAATGTGTGGAAATGCTGCTAGGTGTGTTGCTTCATTGTTCATGGCAGGAGTTAAAAAAAAAGAGGTAAAAATAGAAACAATTTCATGCATAATAACTGCAAATCTTGAAAAAAATAATGAAATAAAAACGTCTATAGCTTTGCCAAAACAAGATTTGAAAAATATATTAAAAAAAGGTTATCAAAATATTATAAATTTGGAAGAAATACATCCACTTCTTAAAGAGGGAAATGTAATAAATATGGGGAACCCTCATGTAGTATTTTTTTTAAAATCTCTAAATTTAATAAACCTTTCAGATATAGGCGGTAGAATAGAAAACCACAAAGCATTTACAAAAGGAATAAATGTAGAAGTAGTAGAAGTGATTTCAGACTCATCCTTAAAAATTAAATTTTGGGAGAGAGGAGCAGGAGAAACATTATCATGTGGATCTGGAATATTAGCTGCAACTTATGCAAGTTTTAAAAATAAAAAATGCCTTAACACAGTAAAAGTAATCTTGCCCTTAGGATCAGTAAAAGTAAATATAACCAAAGATTTAATTAATATCACTGGTAAAGCTGAGGTATCCTTCTTAGGAGAATATGATTATGTCTAAAAAGAATAACGTAGTAACTCTAGGCTGCAGATTAAATTTCTGGGAAAGCAATACAATAAATAACCTTATAGAAGATGATAAAAAAAATAACTTTGTAGTTTTTAATACTTGTAGCGTTACAAATGAAGCTGTAAAGAATGTAAAAAAAAATATAAGGTCTTTTCACAGACTAAACCCTGAAGTAAAAATTGCTGTAACAGGTTGTGCTGTAGAAAGTGATAAAGATACTTTTAAAAAAATGCGCGAAGTATCTTACATTGTAAAAAATAAAGACAAGCTTTCTAGAGCTAGTTGGCAGAATATACAAAAAAATATTAAAAAAAAACCAATGAGCAGTATAAACTTTAAAGGGTTAAGTAAAGAGAATCCATCTAATTCAAATATAAGAAAATTTATTAAGATACAAAATGGTTGTGATCATTCTTGTACTTTTTGTATTATTCCTTCTTGTCGAGGAAAAAGTAAGAGTGAAAGTATATATAAAATTAATAAAGAAATATCGACCAACCTTAACAAAGGTGTTAAGGAAATAATATTAACCGGAGTAGACCTTACATCTTGGTCTACTGATAAAAATTTAGATTTGGGTCATTTGCTTAAAAATATATTTCATAAAAATAAGGCTTCGTTTCGTTTAAGATTATCTTCTATAGATGCCGCAGAAATTGATGATGATTTGTTAGATTTGATTAAATATGAACCTAGACTTATGCCTCATTTTCACTTTAGTCTTCAGTCTTTAGACAATTTAATACTAAAAAGAATGAGAAGAAGACACAATGTGGATCAAATTATAAAATTATTTGAAAATATTAGAAAAGCCTCTGATAATGTTACTTTTGGCTCTGACTTTATTTGCGGATTTCCAACTGAGAATGAGGAAATGTTTTCTAATACTCTTAAACTAGTAGAAAAATTGAATATAACCCATTTGCATGTTTTTCCATACTCAGCAAAAGAAGGAACAGCAGCGGCTAGAATGCCTCAAGTGCCTTTATATGTAAGAAGAGAAAGATCGAAAATACTAAGAGGTATGGGTAAAAAGAACTTGCAAGAAACGTTAAAAAAACAATTAAACAAGAAACAAAAGGTATTAATAGAAACTAAGAGTGGGTTTGGAAGAACTGAAAATAATTTTAAAGTTCAAGCCACAGGTGCTAATAAAGGTAGTATAATAGAGATAACACCTTCTTATTTAAAAGAAGATTTGCTTGTAGTTAGCTAACATGAAAAAAATTTTAAAAAAAATAGGGTCTGCTTTTACTAAAAATAAGGTTCTTGAAGAAAAGAAAAATAAAATAAACAAACCAGAAACCTTAGATCAAAAAATTATTGATCCAAAGATAAAAAAATCAGAAATCTTAGACCAAAAAACTATTGAACCAAAGATAAAAGAAACAGAAAGTAAAACAAAACCGAGAACTTCTAATAACTGGCTAAATAAACTAGGAGATAACTTTAAGAGAACTTCTTCAAATATAAAAAAAGCCATATTTTCTAAAAAGATAGATCAAAGTAGTTTAGAAGAAATAGAAGAAGCTTTTTTATTGTCAGATTTAGGTTACGAGCATACAGAATTACTAATTAGTGAATTAAAAAAAAAAAAACTTAACTATGAAAATATGCATACTCATGTATCAAACTTTTTAGAAAACCAGTTTTCTAACATAGATCATGAATTAATACTTACACCTCAAAACAAGCTGAGAGTCATTCTTCTATTTGGTGTTAATGGTTCGGGCAAGACTACTACCATAGCTAAGTTAGCAAAAATAGCTCAGAGCCAAAACATTAAAATTTTATTAGCTGCAGCCGACACCTTTAGAGCTGCTGCTAAAGAGCAAATTGAAAAATGGGCTGATGCAATTAATGTAGCAGTTATATCAGGAGATACGGGAGAAGACCCTTCATCTGTTGTTTTCAAAGCTCATAAAAAAGCAATAGAAGAAGATTTTGACTTACTGATCATTGATACAGCTGGAAGACTTCATAATAAAATTGAACTTATGGAAGAGTTAAAGAAAATGACAAGAATCCTTAAAAAGAATGATGAAAATGCTCCACATAATAAGATTTTGGTATTAGATTCTACTATTGGACAAAATACTTACAATCAGATAGATTCTTTTAATCAACAAGTAGGTATTACAGGAATAATTATGACAAAATTAGATGGCTCTGCAAAAGGCGGATCATTATTGGGTATAGTTAGAAAATATAATCTTCCAATACATGCAATAGGTATTGGAGAACAAGCAGACGATTTAATTCCTTTTGTTCCAAAAGACTTCGTTAGTGCATTATTAGGAAAAAATTTAGGAGAAGAAAAATGAAAGCTTACATAAAATTATTTTTTGAAGTTATTCCATTAGTTGTCTTTTTTTTAGTCAATTCACATGAAAAAACCATTATAGAAAAGATTCCTTTGGAAGGAATTTTTCAAGCTACATTTTACTTTATAATAGTTTCAATAATAGTTATTCCATTTGCGTGGTATATAGATAAAAAAATACCTTGGATGCCAATTGTTACTGGAGCTTTTCTTATTATTTTTGGTAGTCTTACTATTTTTTTAAAAGATGATTTTTTTATTAAATTTAAGCCAACTCTAATTAATTTAATTTTCGCCTCAATACTTTTAATAGGATTAAAGTTTAATAAATTATTTCTGAAAATGGCTATGAGTAAAGCATTTGTTTTACAGGAAAAAACATGGAAAACACTTACGTTAAGGTGGTCTATGTTTTTTATTTTACTAGCTTTAATTAATGAAATAGTTTGGCGGACTCAATCCACTGAGTTCTGGGTAAGTTTTAAGGTATTTGGTATTTTACCTTTAACTTTAGTATTTGCTTTACTACAACTTCCTCTGATTACAAGAGATAGTGGTAATAAAAAGTAAATTAATGAGTGATATAAATTATAAAAAAATAAAGGCTTGGCCTTTTCAAGAAGCTATAAAAATTAAAAATAGTATTTCTAAATTACCTAATAAAAATCAAGTTACTTTTGAAACAGGTTATGGCCCCTCAGGAGATCCTCATATAGGAACATTTGCTGAGGTGCTTAGAACTAATATGGTAAGAAACTGTTTAAGTGAAATATCTGATTATTCTACCAGTTTGATTACATTCTCAGATGATTTAGATGCATTGAGAAAAGTCCCTGAAGATTATCCTTACCCTGAAAAACTTAATAATTTTATAGATTATCCATTAAGCAGCATTCCTGATTTTACTGATGAATATGAAAGTTATGCTGATAGAAATAATAATCTTTTAAAAAGTTTTTTAAATGATTTTGATTTTGATTATGATTTTATTTCTTCTACGTCCTATTATAAAAGTGGCAAATTTGATAAACAACTTTTAAATATTCTAGAAAACTATGATCAAATTATGAATATAGTATTACCAACATTAAGAAAGGAGAGAAGGGAGAGCTATTCTCCATTCCTTCCTATTTGTAGAAAAACGAAAAAGGTACTACAAGTACCTATCGAGGTTATAGATAAAAAAGATGGGATCATAGCCTATAAAATGAATAATAATTATGAGGAAGTATTAGTCACTGGTGGAAATTGTAAGTTGCAATGGAAAGTAGATTGGGCTATGAGGTGGTCAGCTCTGGATATTGACTACGAAATGAATGGAAAAGACTTAATTCCATCATTCGAACTATCTAGCAGGATAGCTAATTTTATTGAAAAAAAAATTCCTGTTAATATGGCTTATGAACTATTTTTAGATGAAAAGGGTGAAAAAATTTCAAAATCTAAGGGTAATGGATTAAGTATTGAGCAGTGGCTAGAATATGGTTCCTCAGATAGCTTATCACTATTTATGTACAATAATCCTAGAAGAGCTAAAAGGCTTTACTTTGATTGCATACCTAAAAGCATGGATGAATATAAGAAGCTATTTGAAAACTTAAAAAATAAAGAAAAAGAAAAAATATATGAAAACCCTTTATGGCATATTCATCAAAAAAGTATTCCTGAAACTACCTATCCAATTGAATTTTCAACACTTCTGAAATTAGTAACTGCTTTAAATAGCACCGATAAAATTACTATAAAGAATTTTGTTAAGATCTACTTAGAAAATAACATTGTAAAACCTGCTGAAAGTGAATTAGATAAAATAATATTATTCTCTATTCAGTATTATAAAAAATTTATACTTCCTAATATAAAAAAAAGAAAGCCTAGTAATGACGAAAAATCTTGCATTATTAAGCTTATAAGTGAAATAAGAAAATTAGATAATCAAGTAGAGTCTGAAGACTATCAAAAGCTAATTTATAGCGCTGGAAAAGACATTTACCCAGAAGATTTAAGAAAGTGGTTTATTGCATTATATCAAGTTCTATTTGGTTCTGAAAATGGTCCCAGATTAGGTTCCTTCTTTAAAGTTTATGGCAAAGATAACGTTCTATCATTGTTAGAAGAAGTAATTAAATAATTAATTTAATATAAACTCATAAAACATTTCATTAGATAAATCTCTACTAACTTTACTATCTATTAAATACATCAATTTTTTTAAATTTAAATCAACTACTTCATTTCTTTTTTTAATAGAATAATTATTAAATAAAGTGAAGTTCTTCTTAGAATTAATTATTACCTTTTTCGCCGTTTTATTTTTATTGATAAAGGTTAAAGAAAAAATAAAATCTATTTCATAAATTTCTTTTTTTTTTTCGTAAAAAGAATATTTAGAAACTTTAGATTTTTTGTCATTTTTAAATTTTATTTTTAAACCTTCTAAATCAACATACATATTATTATCTGATTCCTTAACTTGAAACTTATTTAATGCCCATTGTTCAAAACTAATGAGAAGTTTATCAAATATCATCTGCTCTATTGAATTTTTGAAAACTTTTTCTTCTGAACGATTTTTTTTTAATTCTAAACTTCCTACATTTAAATAAATTTTCTTATAGTCATTATAACTTTCTATCTTTTTATTGTCATATTTATATGTACAGCTTGATAGGATAAAAAATAATAAAAGAATCTTTATTAATCTTAAGTAACCATAATTCATATTTTTTTTAAACACCATTCAAGTATTGCTTTTTGTACGTGTAATCTATTTTCCGCCGCGTCCCAAACTATTGATATATTCACATCATCTATAATACCTTCTGTAACTTCTTTACCTCTTTTTGCAGGTAAACAATGCATGAAAACTACTTTATTATTTGCATGCTTAATAATTTTTTCATTAACCTGATACTTTAAAAATTGCTTTTCAAGTAATTTATTTTTTTTACTTCCCATTGAAAACCAAGTGTCTGTTATAATACAATTACTATCTTTTACTGCTGTCTTTACATCTTGTGTAAAAGTTATATTTTTTCTTCCTTTAGCTATTTGCTTAAGTGTTCCTTTCAGCTTCACTTGCTTTGGGTGAGAGATAAAAAGCTCAAAACCAAAAATATTTGAGGCTTCTACCCATGAATAAAGAACGTTATTCAAGTCTCCCATCCATGTAATTTTTTTCTTACCTATCTTTCCTCTATTTTCTTCATAAGCCATAATATCTGCCAAAACTTGACATGGATGTGATATATTACTTAAACCATTAATAATAGGAGCCTTCGCGTACTTTTGATATTCTACCAGTTTTTCATGACTAGTCGTTCTAATCATAAATATATGACAATATCTATCTAAGACCCTTGCAGTATCTGCTATAGTTTCTCCTCTAGCTAGGTGGGTTGTATTTTCATCCAAAATAATAGCTTTACCACCTAATTCTTGTATCGCAATTTCAAATGAAACTCTAGTACGTGTAGAAGGTTTCTCAAATATCATTGCGAGATTAATGTAAGGCAGTGTTTTTTTAACTACCCTATTATTTTTTCTAGCTTTTTTAAGAAACTTTGCTCTCTTAATTATTATGTCTATATCATTTCTATTAATATCTGATAAATTTATAAAATTTCTATTACTTAAAGTCATTAAGAGCCTCATTAATTATACTAATTGCTTTTTCTGCTTCCTGTTTAGAAATATTTAATGGTGGTAGCAGCCTAATAACATTATTAGAAGCTGAAACTACTAAAAGACCTTTATTTCTTAAGGAAATCGCTAGTTTATTATTAGGTATATTACATTTTATACCTATCATTAAACCTTTTCCGTAAACATGACTTATTACTTTTTTATTTTTTATAACTAAATTATTTATTTCTTTATTTAAGTAATTTCCTAATTTATTTACATTATTCAGAATCTTCTTTTTTGATACCTCTTTGATAACTGCTAAACCAACTGCACTTGCTAATTGATTTCCTCCAAAAGTAGAGCCATGGCTTCCGGGCTCAATAACTTTTGATACTTTATTATTTAGTAAAATCGCTCCTATTGGGAAACCTCCACCAAGCCCTTTGGCAGATGTTAATAAATCAGGTTTAATACCACTCCATTCGTGAGCAAATAGCTTGCCAGCTCTTCCAATACCACATTGAACCTCGTCTAAAGCTAATAAAATGTTTTTTTCATTACATATTTTTCTAACTTCTTTTAAAAATTTTTTAGTAGCAACATTAATTCCACCTTCTCCTTGAATTGGCTCTAAAAAAACTCCTGCTGTTTCTTCATTAATAATTTTTTTTAGATTATCTATACTATTAAAGTTTATTCTAATAAAGCCTCCAGTAGTTTTAGTTCTAGGCAAAAATCCCTCTCTATGACTATCACTTGATCCTGCTAATATACCCGTAAGAGTTCTACCATGAAAAGCATTATTAAAAACTATTATTTTAGTTTTTTTGTAATTTTTATTTGCATAATGATACTTTCTTATAATTTTAATTGCTCCTTCAGTAGCCTCAGCACCTGAATTACAGAAAAAAACTTTTCTTGCAAACGATTTTTTACAAATTTCTTTGGCTAAGTCCTCTTGTTCTTTTATTTTATATAAGTTTGATGTATGCCAAAGTTTCTTAGATTGTTGTCTTAATGCTTTTAATAAAATTTCATTAGAATGCCCCAAGCAATTTACTGCTATACCAGAGGCAAAATCTAAATATTTTTTTTTATCACTTGAGTACAACCAAGCACCTTTACCGTGAGTAAAAGTTATATTAATTCTTGCATAATTTGAGAGTAAATAATTGGACATGATAAAATATCAGGGCTTGAGCATCCATCCTTTTTTTAAAATTCTATAACTTACTAAATATATTAATAAATTTAGCATACTTAAATAAGTAATTCCATAAGCCAAATCATAACTTACTTCTCTTTGAAAACCTTGGCGAAATCCATCTATTATATAATAAAAAGGGTTAAATAAACTTATTGTATAAAATGGTTCTGGAAGTCTATCAATAGTGTAAAAGGTTCCTGAAAGAAAGGTTAATGGAGTAATTATGAAATTAGTTATTCCTGACATATTGTCAAATTTTTCAGACCATATTCCAGCCATCAAACCTAGTAGAGCTAAAAATATAGAACCTAATAAAGAATAAATTATTATTATAATAAAATTATTCAAAACTAGGCTCGTAAAAGGAAAGATTACTAAATAAGTAATCAACCCAACTAGAATTGATCTAATTAATGCTGCAGATATATAAGATATTATGATTTCATTAGGATTTAACGGAGGCATTAATAAATCGACTATGTTACCCTGCATTTTAGATCCTAATATAGAAGAAGACGTATTAGCAAATGCATTTTGCATCATTGTCATAATTACTAAGCCTGGTGCTAAAAAATTAATATAATTAAATTGATAGTCAACTTTTGAGCCAATTGCTATAGATATAACTAGAAAAAATAATAGTGAAGTAAAAGCAGGAGCTAATATTGTTTGCTGATAAACCTTACAAAACCTTTTGGTTTCTTTAAGCAATAGAGTATACATTCCTACCCAATTAACCATCTTTATTTTTTTACTATTCTGCATTTACCTTCAATCCTACTTTCACCTTCCAACCATTTAATAGATCTTTCACATTCATAATACTTTTCCCCTCTCTTTGAACTTTTATTAATCTAATGAAACCTTTTTTACAAGATATCAATAAACTGTTATCAACTACAACTCCATAGTCTTCATTATTTATACTCTCTTTTTCCACCTTAGCTTCTAATATTTTTATTAACTCTCCTTTTAAGAAGAATTTTGCACCAGGGAAAGGAGCAAATGCCTTTACCTGTCCCAAAATCCTAGAAGCTGTATTATCAAACTTTATGTAGGTATGCTCTTTTTTAATTTTATAACAATAACTTGCTTTACTGTTGTCTTGCTTAACTATTTTTATTTTATCATCAGCTAGTTTCTCTATTATTTCAATTAATCTATTGGAAGCTAATTTTGTAATTCTATACAATAACGTTTGATAATTATCTATATTTTCTATGTTAATTCTTTCTTTATATATAATATCACCTTCATCTAATTTCTCATTCATGCTTATAAAAGTAAATCCCGTTTCTTTTTCATTATTTAATAAAGCATGTTGAATTGGAGAGGCTCCTCTCCATTTAGGCAGTAAGGAAGTATGTATATTAATACAACCATATTTTGGAATATCAAGTATTTCTTTTGGTAAAATAATGCCAAAAGAAAAAACTATTATAAAGTCTAATTTAAGTTTTTTTAACTTTTCGATATGCTCACTACTTATCAGTTTATCAATAGCAATAGTTTCAATATTTTTTTTCAAGGCTAGGATGAATAATTCATTAGATCCTTTCTTTTTAACTTTTCCTGCAGACTTTAATTTTTTTGTGTAAATAATTTTAATACTATGTTTGCTTTCTAATATAGAAGAAAAAGGCTCTAAGGTAAACTCAGCTCCTCCAGCAAAGTAAGCTAAATTTAATTTATTGATCATATATATTTTTTTTTAACTTTATTAACTTTTTTATTATTAGATT
>NZIN01000039.1 GCA_002689905.1 Rickettsiales bacterium | reverse complement strand
TTTTTTATACTATTTTTGTTATTTGGAAGTAATATTTATGTTATAAAACCCCAGAAAACTAGGTTTTTTAAAAACTCTGCTATTCCCACTCTATGGTTGCCGGAGGTTTAGAAGTAATATCATACAAGACTCTATTCACACCTCTCACTTGTCCTATAATATCACTTGCTAATTTTTTTAAAAAATTTTCTTCAAAATAATAAACTTCTGCCGTCATACCATCTTTTGAGGTAATTGCTCTTAAAGATATAGTTAATTCATATGACCTGCTATCACCCATAACACCTACACTTTTTATAGGTAATAAAACACAGAAAGCCTGCCATATTTTATCATATAAATTATTATTTTTTAATGCATTTATATATATTAAGTCTGCTTTTTTTAATATATTTATTTTTTTAGAAGTTATTTCTCCTGGTATCCTTATTGCTAAACCAGGTCCTGGGAAAGGGTGTCTTTCTATAATATGTTTAGGTAACTTTAATTCTTTTCCAAGAACTCTTACTTCATCTTTAAATAACTCTCTTAGTGGTTCCAAAAGCTTAAGGTTTAATTTTTTTGGCAAACCTCCAACATTATGATGTGACTTGATTACTTTCAATTTTGAGCCTTCAATATGTTTTGATTCTATAACATCTGGATAGAGTGTTCCTTGAGCTAAAAATTTTGCCTTCTTAATTTTTTTTGCTTCTTTTTCAAAAACTCTAATAAACTCTTTTCCTATTATTTTTCTTTTTATCTCAGGGTTGCTTATTCCTCTAAGTTTTTTTAAAAACTCGTTTTTAGCATTGACGTAAACGATCTTAGCATTTGTATATTTTTTAAAATCTCTCAATACTTCCTTTTCTTCACCTTCCCTTAAAAGTCCATGATTTACAAAAATACAAGTTAGTTTATTTCCTATAGACTTATTAATTAATGCAGCTACCACTGAAGAGTCAACACCTCCTGATAGGCCACAAATGACCTCATTATTACCAACAACTTTATTTATTCTATAAATTTGATCCTTGAGAAAGGTATTAATTCTCCATCTAGGTTTGATTTTAGAAATTTTAATTATGAAATTTTCTATTAGCTGCTTTCCCTTTAACGTATGTATTACTTCAGGATGAAATTGTAAGCCATATATGTTTTTTTTTATATTAGCTATTGCTGTTATATTATCATCATTAGAAGTAGCAATAATATCAAAACCTTTAGGTACACTTATAACTTCATCTCCATGGCTCATCCATACTTGGCTTTTTTTACCTTTTTTGATCATACCTTTAAATAAAGGATTTAATTTTAAAGCTTTTATATAGGCCTTTCCGAATTCTCTTTTTGAGGTTTTATTTACTTTTCCATTAAGTTGTTCACATATTACTTGCATTCCATAACAAATACCTAAAATAGGAATATTTTTTTTAAAAACTTTTTGATCAACCTTTGGGGAAAACTTTGAAAATACAGAGGATGGACCACCTGAAAAAATAATAGCTTTGGGTTGATATAATTCTATTTTTTCAATAAGATTCTTATGCGATACTACCTCACAGTAAACACCGCATTCTCTGATCCTTCTTAAAATCAGTTGGGTAGTTTGACTGCCAAAGTCTACTACTATAACCGGTATAGATTTTATATTTTTCTCAATCATACTTAATATTCTCACTAAATTATTAAATCATTCAATTAAATATTAATAATTAATATAACTAAATTGTTCTTTTTAAAATACTAATAAAATATCCATCACTATCTAATTCATCTGGAAATAAAGTAAAGCCATACTTTAAATTTTTGAGGGTCTTTTCTGAAAAGTATTTTTTTATATTTCCAGATATTGGTGCTAGTCTAAAATTTTTATGATTGCTTAAAAAATTACATATTTGCTCCTCATTTTCATCATAAATCAGTGAACATGTTATATAAACTATTTTTCCGTTTATTTTACATAAACCAGCAGCTTTTTTTAAAATGTTGTACTGTTCATTTTTTAATCTTTCCAACTCTTTTCTATTTAGCCAAATAATACTTTCAGGCCTTCTTCTCCAAGTCCCAATTCCTGTGCAAGGTACATCACAAACAATTAAATCAAAATAATTACTATATGGTTCTAAATGAGTTGTAATTTTAATATTTTTTAACTTTAACCTCTCAGTCCTTTTCTTTAGAACTGCTAGCCTTTCCTCTATAGTATCATATGCTACAATTCTTCCTTTATTTTCTATCATATTTTTAATAAATATAGTTTTCGTTCCTTTACCAGCACAAAGATCTAAAATTCTCATTTTTGGTTTGATATTTGTAAGCAAGGTCATTAATTGTGATCCTTCATCTTGAACTTCAAACATATCTTTTTTAATTTTATCTAAATTATTATTTGGAACTCTTTCTTGAATAGTTAATCCATAAGGAGACTTTTCTGTATCTTTACAATAAATCTTATAATTATTTAATTTATTTTTCACTATTTCTCTAGAGTATTTAGAAAAGTTTATAGCTATATCAAACCTTGGTTCTAATAGTATAGATTTATAAAACTTATTTTTTTTTTTATTATCAGTAATCGATAGTTTTTTTTCTATCCAGTCTGGTAATTTTGGTTTTATTTCACAATTATGGTTTATTGCTTTTTTAAAAACACTTTCATCTTCACACTCTTTGATTAAAGAGTATTTGCCTTCATAATAATCATTTAAATTATTAATTTTATTCTTATTGCAGATATTAAATAAAATTAAATTTTTTGTTTTTTTAGAAATTTCATACTCAGAACATATTTCTAAAAGCCCATAATACTTTTTTAAAGTACTGAATACAACTTCATACAATAGCTTTTTATCCTTTGAGCCTATATATTTATTTTTTCTTATATAATTCTTTATTATTAATTTAGCTGGAATTTTTTTTTTAATAATTTCATCTACTAAAAAAATAGAAGTAGCAAGTACTGCTCCTATTCTCATTATTTAGCGAACAGTTTTATAATTTGGAGCCTCTTTTGTAACTGCTATATCATGAATATGACTTTCTTTGACTCCCGCTATAGTAATTTTTTGAAATTTGCAGTTAGTTTTCATCTTTTTTATATTAATGTTTCCTGTGTAGCCCATGGCAGCTCTTAATCCTCCTACCAATTGAAATGTAACTTCAGAGCTATCACCCTTAAATGGCACTCTACCCTCTACACCTTCAGGAACAAATTTAAGTTTATCTTGAACATCTTGCTGGAAATATCTATCAGACGAACCTTTTTCCATTGCAGCTAATGAACCCATTCCCCTGTATGATTTATATGATCTACCTTGAAATAAGAATACTTCTCCTGGGGATTCTTTTGTTCCAGCTAATAATGACCCTATCATAACTGAGTCTGCTCCAGCTCCAATAGCTTTTGCTACATCTCCAGAATACCTGATTCCACCATCTGCTATAAGCGGTATATTTGATTTTTTAGTTGCTTCATATATTTCAGTAATTGCACTAAATTGAGGCACTCCTACGCCAGCAATTATTCTAGTAGTACAAATAGACCCTGGTCCTATTCCTATTTTTATTCCGTCTACTCTTTGTTTGAGTAGAAGTTTAGCTGCTTCTTTTGTAGCTATATTACCAGCAACAATCTGTATATTACTTTTTACTATTTTTCTTAAATCTTTGATTGTTTCTATAACTCTTTTTGAATGTGCATGAGCAGTATCTAAGACTATTGCATCTGCTCCAGCACTAAAAATACTCTCGGCTCGGTTTAAGCCATCTTTGCCTACACCAATCGCGGCAGCTACTCTCAAACTACCAATATTATCTTTCGTAGCTAAAGGAAATTTTTCTGATTTCTCAATGTCCGTAACTGTAATTAGCCCCACGCATTTTTTCTCTTTATCTATAACAATTAGCTTTTCTATTTTATTATAATGTAATATTTCTAAAGCTTTTTTTCTACTAACGCCTTCTTCAGCAGTAATCAATTTATCTTTAGTCATTAATTCTTTTATTGGTTGAGCCATATTTTCAGCAAACCTAACATCTCTATTTGTAATTATACCCACAACTCTTTTATTTTTATCAACAACTGGAAATCCTGAAATGTTAAATTTTTTTTTAAGATCAATTAAAGTTTTTAAGCTAGCATCTTCTTTTATAGTAATAGGGTCAACCACCATTCCTGATTCATACTTTTTTACTTTTACTATCTCTGCTACCTGCTGATCTATGGTATTATTTTTATGTATAACACCAATTCCACCCACTTGAGCTATAGCTATTGCTAGTTTAGCCTCAGTTACAGTATCCATAGCAGCGGAAACTAATGGTATATTAATTTTTATATCTCTAGAAAAGAATGTCCTGGTATTAACCTCTCTAGGCAATATAGAAGAAAACCCAGGTCTAATTAAAACATCATCAAAAGTTAAAGCTTCATCTAATTTCATATATTTTCCTTAAAGTACTCTAATAGTATTTAACCTTTATGTAAATTATTAAAACCAAGAGCTACCATATAAATCTCTTTAGAGTCTTTTCTGCTAGCTGGTGGCTTATATACTTTTACTACTTTAAAATATTTTTTAGTGTTATTAACAATCTTTTTTTCCACTGAATTCCTCATAATTTTGCATACAAAATTTCCGCCAGAAATTAAATATTTTAAAGCAAACTCTAAGGCTAAAAAAAAAAGTTTCTCAGAACTTGCTTGATCAGTAAACCTATGTCCTGAAGAGTTAGGAGCCATATCAGATAATATTAATTCATATGAGTTACTATTTAATGAATTATTTTTTTTTAAAAAACTTTCTATGTCATCTAATATAAAACTACAGTTTTTTATAGGTTCCATATTTAATTTGTCTATAGCTACAATTTCATAATTAGTATCTTTTAATATATTTACTATGACTTGTGTCCAACCTCCCGGGCTTGCTCCCAAATCTATAATTTTTGTATTTTTCTTGATAATGTTAAACTTATAATTAATATCTATGAGTTTATATACTGCTCGAGATCTGTAACCTTTAGCTTTTGAAAGTTTTACAAAAATATCCTTTCCTTGTCTTTGCAACCAACTATTTTGACTTTGAGTCTTTTTCATATATTTATTATATTAATTTATTGGCTTTTAATACATAATATACCTTATCTAAAGGTAAACCAACAGCGCCACTGTATGACCCAGATAAAAAATTAACAAAACTTGCCCCAAATCCTTGAATAGCATAAGATCCTGTTTTATTCCTCCATTCTTTAGAAAGAAGATACTTTTTAATGTCATCATTTGTTAAAACTCTAAATTTAACTTTAGTTGTAGTTAAAAAAAAATTCATTTTATTTTTTTTATCTATGGTAGTTAAACCCGTATAAATACTATGTCTTCTCCCAGATAGTAATTGTAAATTTTCATAAGCTATATTTTCATCCTCAGTTTTATGAAAAAAGGTTTTTCTTGCATATAGTATTGTATCTGCAGCTATTATAAAATTCTCTTTGAAACTTGCATTGGCAGCTTGCGCTTTTAATAATGATATCCTTCTTACAAATTTCTGTGGAGATTCATTTTTATTTGGCGTCTCATCAACTTCTGGAGCAAACACTTCAAAGCTTACCTTTAAACTCGTAAGCAAATTTTTTCTGGCTTCTGAGGACGAGGATAAAATTATAGTATTTTTAATTATTTTACCTAATAGTTATTTGTGTCTGAAAATTATTCTTCCCTTAGTTAAATCATAAGTTGACATTTCGACAGTTACTTTATCTCCAGCCAAAATTCTTATCCTATGTTTTCTCATTCTACCTGCTGTATGAGCAAGAATTTCATGTTCGTTATCTAGTTTTACCTTAAACATTGCATTAGGTAAAATTTCTAAAACTACACCTTCATATTCTAAAACATCTTCTTTTGCCATATATCCCCTTTTCATTTAAAATGCTAGTTTATATTGATTTGGTCAAGTATTTATATTTTTACAGATATTATACTCATCAAAGTAAAAATTCTTCTTGCCGTATCCATATCTAATTCTACTTGATCTTTAAATATTTCTAATAGTTTTTCAGCACCCTCATCATGAATTGATCTTCTGCCCACATCTATAGCCTCTATTCTTTTTAAAGGTGCCGTCTTAATTGCTTCAACATAATTTTCACAAACAATTTGATAATCTCTCATAATTCTTCTAATACCACTTATAGAAATTCTAATTTCAGTATTTTCTGCGTCAAATAAATCTAAAACATTTAATATTAATTTCCATTCAACTAATTTTATAGTTACTTCGTAAGGACCTGTTTCCCCATCTTTTAATAACTTAAATTTACCATTATTTAATAAATCAAATACTGCGGATTGTCTTTCTTGTTCAAGCTCTGAATTCCATGTGATTATATTAATATTATCAACAGAAGCCTCTGTTATATAATATTTACTATTAGTCAAAATTTACTCCTTAGAAAACCTTATTTGTGCTGACTTAACATGTGCGTCTAAACCTTCACTATTGCCTATTACCTCTATAGTCTTAAGAGTACTTTTAAGACTATTTTTATTAGATTTAATATAAGAGGTTCTTTTTAAAAAGTCTAAAACTGATAATCCTGAATCAAATCTTGCATTTCCTGAAGTAGGCAAAACATGACTTGGACCAGCAATATAATCGCCAAAAGCTTCTGGAGTATAATCTCCTATAAATATTGCTCCAGCATTATTAATTTTTTTAGCTAAAATATTTTTATTTTTAGTCATAATTTCTAAATGTTCAGGAGCTATGTAATTAGCAATTAAGTGTGCATCATCAATATTTTTTATAAAAACTGAAAACCCATTATCTTTTAGACTTTTCTCTGCAATTTTTTTTCTTGTTATAGTATTTAGAAAGTATTTTAAATAATAATTTACTTTCTCTATCAATCTCTGGCTATTTGAAACTAATATACACCTAGCTTCTTCGTCATGCTCAGCTTGTGAAAGTAAATCCATGGCTACCCATTCAGGGTTACTAGACTCATCAGCTATTATAAGGATCTCAGAAGGACCGGCTATGGAATCAATACCTACATAACCATATACTTGTTTCTTTGCTTCTGCAACGTAAGCATTTCCTGGCCCGACTATTTTATCTACTTTTTTAATAGTTTCAGTGCCAAATGTTAATGCTGCAATAGCCTGAGCTCCTCCAACTTTATAAATCTCGCTTATATTAGCTTCTTTAGCAGCTATTAATATTTCAGGACTAACTTTATCGTTTATTGTTGGCGTTACTATCGCAATTCTTTTTACACCTGCTACTTGAGCTGGTATAGCATTCATTAAAACTGAAGAGGGGTATAATGCTTTACCACCAGGTACATATAAACAGCAAGATGATAATGGAGACCATATACATCCTAAATTTACGCCTAAACTATCCTTAAAAAAAAGAGATTTGGGCATTAGTCTTTTTTGATAGTTTTTTATTCTTTTAATTGCTAACCGAATAGAATTTTTAAACTCTTTAGTGCATAACTTTGATGCCTCCAATATTTCTTCCTTTGAAACTAAAATATCTTGAGGTTTTTTGAAAATTTTTTTATCATATTTCTTTGAATACTTAAATAGCGCTTTATTACCATTTTTTTTTACATCGTGTATAATACTAGCTACTAATTTAATTCTTTTATTATTTTCATTAACCCCTTTATGTACTAAAGAAAATAGTAACTTTTCATAATTATTCTTATTACAATCAACGTTATAAAGCATTAACTACCTTTCTAAATTTAGAGATTATATTTTTAATTTTATTTGGAAAAGTTTTGGACATATTTCTATTAACAATTAGGTGTGATGTAATATCCATAATTTTCTCAATTTCTATTAAGCCATTTTCTTTTAATGTTTTTCCTGTTGATACTAAGTCTACTATACGGCTACTTAATTCTAATTTAGGAGCTATTTCCAAAGCTCCGTTCAGTTTTAAACATTCTGCCTGCACACCTCTTTGTGCAAAATGTTTTTTGGTTATCTTAGGGTACTTAGTTGCTATTTTTAAATGGCTCCAAGTTTTTGGGTCATCTTTTAATGCCATTTTAAATGGCTCTGCTACTGATAACCTACATTTACCTATACCTAAATTAACTGGCGCATAAATTTCTTCAAAATTAAATTCTTCTATAACATCTAGTCCTACTATTCCTATATGTGCGCCACCAAAAGCTACAAAGTTTACAACATCAAAACTTCTTACTTTTATAAAGTTAATAAAATTTAAATTACTAGAAAACATAATTTTTCTTGAATTAATATCAAAAAATTCAGATTCAGGTAGTATATTAACCTTTTTTAGAATAGGAGTCAGGTCTTTTAGTATTCTTCCTTTTGGAATTGCAATTATAATTTTTTTATCAATATTTTTATTTTTATCAATCATTTTCAGGGAATGTAGGTACAGTTGCTGGTAAAAAAGGTTTTCCTATATCTTCTAATAAACAGCTCCATTTTTTTACTTTCAGGTTTATAATTTTCTCATCATTAAGCAGTATAAGGATATTATTGTCAATATTACTAATTGATAAAATATTTTTAATTTTATTATTATTGAATATATTTTTCATATCAACTTTTTCAACACCATTTATAATTAATATAGCTAATACTTGCATTAATAAGTAGCTCTTCCCTTTAGCTTGTTCCCAAGTGAATCTCTCTATAGCCATAGCAAATTGTTTTGCTTTCTCATCATAATTAATTTCAGAAGAAACAATTATGGATTCATATAAAAATTGACTGAAAATTTGTAAATCTTGATCATCAACTGCTCTTAATTTAAGTGGCTGCCAGATTTTTGAAATTTCCATTTAATTACCTCTTCTTATTTTTGCACCACAACTAGATAATTTAAAATCTATATTTTCATAACCTCTGTCTAAATGATATATTCTATTTATTCTGGTTTTACCTTTGGCAACTAGTGCAGCTAAAATTAAAGAAACTGATGCCCTCAAATCAGTCGCCATTACCTCTGCACCAATAAACTTTCTATTTCCATGAATAATAGCTTTATTCCCATTAATAATAATTTTTGCTCCAAGTCTATTTAGTTCTGGAACATGCATAAATCTATTCTCAAAAATATTTTCTTCAATTTCAGATATTCCATCTGATAAACAAGCTAAAGTCATTAATTGTGCTTGCATATCAGTAGGAAAGCCAGGGTATTCCTCAGTTTTAACTAATATAGGTTGTAAGTTTTCACTTTTTACTATCTGAATTTGATCTTCTTTCTCAAGAAACTTTAGTCCCATCTTCTTTATTATATTGATAAACAACTTTATGTGCTTAAAATTTATTTTATTAATTTTTAAATTACTTTTAGTAATGGCAGCAGCTATAATAAAAGTACAAGCTTCAATACGATCAGTTATCACTTCATGCGAACATTCTAAAAGCTTAGCTACACCTTGAATATAAATTTTATTTGTTCCTATTCCTTCTATTAGTACACCCATTGAGAGTAGGCAATTACATAAATCTATTACTTCAGGCTCTTTAGCTGCATTAGTTATTAGAGTTTCTCCTTTAGCTAATGTAGCGGCCATAATTGCATTCTCAGTAGCTCCTACAGATAATTTTGGAAATTCTATCTTATTTCCTACTAACCCTTTTCTATGGCTTTTAGCAATCACATATCCATCTGAAAAATCAATGTTAGCTCCAAGTTTTTTCATTGCGAGTAAATGAAGGTCTACAGGCCTAGTGCCTATTGCACATCCTCCAGGCAGTGATATTCTTGCATAACCATCTCTAGCTAGTAGTGGTCCAAGAACTAAAAAAGATGCTCTCATTTTTCTCACTAAATTGTAATTAGCCTCATGAGAAATTATCTTCTTAGTGTGAAATAATATTTTTTCTTTTTTTTTTTCTACTTTTACTCCTAGACTTGCTATTAAATTAATCATCGATTTCACATCTACTAGTTTAGGTACGTTAGACAAAGTTAGTCCTTTATCAGAAAGTATTGTGCTAGCTAATATTGGAAGAACAGAGTTTTTAGATCCTGATATTTCTATTTCACCAGAAAGCTCATTTCCTCCGAATATATCAATATATTCCATATTTAAATCTTTGGTAGAGTTACACCCTTTTGTTTCATATACTTACCTTGCTTATCTGCATATGAAAGCTTAGGCGGCTCTCTACCTTGTAAAAAGAGAAATTGGCAAGCACCTTCATTGGCATAAATCTTAGCCGGAAGAGGGCTTGTATTAGAAAACTCTAAAGTTACATGTCCTTCCCATTCTGGTTCTAAGGGTGTAACATTTACGATAATACCGCATCTAGCATATGTCGATTTTCCTAAACATATCACTAGAATATCTCTTGGTATTTTAAAATATTCTACAGTACGTGCTAAAGCAAAACTGTTTGGTGGTATAATACATGTTTCTGATTTCTTCTCCACAAAACCTTCTAAACTAAAGTTTTTAGGGTCTACTATAGTATTATTTACATTTGTAAATATTTTAAACTCGTTAGAAACTCTTGCATCATAGCCGTAACTAGACAAACCATATGAAATTTTTCCTTTTCTAACTTGAGATTTTTCAAATGGGCTAATAATATTATTTTCTTCTACTTGCTTTGCAATCCAGTTATCAGACATTAAAGTCATCGACTTTCCTTTCTTCTTG
>NZIN01000038.1 GCA_002689905.1 Rickettsiales bacterium | reverse complement strand
TACATGATCTGGTTTTCCTTGAAACTTTTTTCTAAGTTCAGGCCTCTGTGTTGCAATACCAACTGGACATGTATTAAGATGACACTTTCTCATCATTATACACCCTATGGATATCAGAGGTGCAGTAGAAAAACCAAATTCATCAGCTCCAAGTAAAGCTCCTATTATCACATCCCTTCCTGTTCTCAAACCCCCATCTACTTGGAGAGAAATTCTACTTCTCAAATTATTTAGTATTAAAGTTTGTTGAGTTTCAGCTAAACCAAGTTCCCAAGGAGAACCTGCATGTTTAATTGAGGTTAATGGGCTAGCGCCAGTTCCTCCCTCAAAACCTGATATAGTTATATGATCTGCTTTAGACTTGGCTACACCAGCTGCTACTGTGCCAACACCTATCTCTGATACTAATTTTACTGATATTCTAGCTTTTGGATTAACATTTTTGAGGTCAAAAATGAGTTGAGCTAAATCTTCTATTGAGTAAATATCATGATGTGGAGGAGGAGATATTAAACCTACTCCAGGAGTTGAAAATCTAACATCAGCAATCACTTTATCGACTTTATGACCAGGAAGTTGTCCACCTTCTCCAGGTTTAGCCCCTTGGGCAACCTTGATTTGAATATCAGTACTATTAACTAAGTATTCCGTAGTAACTCCAAATCTACCTGAAGCAACCTGTTTAATAGCACTTTTTAAATTGTCTCCATTTTTTCTTAATTTATATCTGTCTCTTTCTTCTCCACCTTCCCCAGTATTTGATCTACCCCCTAAAGAATTCATTGCGATAGCTAGGGTGGTGTGAGCTTCTCTACTAATGGAGCCGAAAGACATAGCTCCAGTTGAAAATCGTTTCACTATTTTCTCTGCGGACTCTACATCCTTTAAATTTACTTTTTTCTTAGATTTTTTAATTGAAAAAAGACTCCTAGGGTTTAACGTTCCTATTCTATCGCCATTTACATAATTTGCATATTCTTTGTATTTTATTTTATTATCAGAACGAATAGCATGTTGAAGTGAACTAATAGAATCAGGATCCCATACATGATTCTCTCCTTTAATTCTGTATGCATATTCTCCACCAACTTCTAGTTTATTTTTTTTCTCTTCTTTAT
The DNA here is from genome assembly GCA_002689905.1 of Rickettsiales bacterium. Lineage (GTDB taxonomy): Bacteria > Pseudomonadota > Alphaproteobacteria > TMED109 > TMED109 > TMED131. The sequence continues at coordinate 10,134 of NZIN01000038.1, read as the reverse complement.
TAATCAAGGCAATTCGATGTCTATTTTTTGATTCTTTAATTATTTCTTGAAATCCTGCACCTTGAATAAGAGAAGCTGTTCCACTAAAATATTCTTCTATGAATTTGGTGTTGAGTCCAACTGCATCAAAAATTTGTGCTCCATTATAAGATTGATATGTAGATATTCCCATCTTCGACATTACTTTCAGAATTCCTTTTCCTATAGCACTGATATAATTTTTTTCTAGCTTGAGATAATTATTTTTATTTTCTTGTTTAAAACTCTTAGCAAGTTCGTGAACTGTTTCTAATGCTAAATAGGGATAAATTGCTTCAGCACCATAACCACCTAAAACACAATAATGATGGACTTCTCTTGCTTCTGCTGTTTCTACAACAATACTACAATCTGTTCTCAAACCCTTCTTAATTAAATGATGATGTACAGCTGATAATGCAAGCAAAGATGGAAAAGCTACGGATTTAGTAGAAATATTCTTATCTGATAATATTATTATTTTAGTTTTCTTATTTTTAACCAAGCTTTCCGCTAGTTCTATTATAGTTTTTAACTTCTTTTTAACTACTTTAAATTCATCGTCTATATCAAAAGTAATATCTATTCTCTTAAGCCTAAAATTCTCTGGATCTTTTTTACTTAACTGCTCAATTTTCATCAAATCAGTTCCATTAAGCACAGGCTGTTTTAAAAATATTCTTTTTTCTGTATCAACCTCAAGGTTTAGCAAATTTGCTCTAGAACCTAAGTAAGTAAATAAACTCATGACTGTTTCTTCTCTTATAGGGTCAATTGCAGGATTAGTTACCTGAGCAAAGTTTTGCTTAAAATAGTTGAATAATAGTTTTTCTTTATCTGATAAAATTGCTACTGGTGTATCGGTTCCCATAGAACCTGTTGCCTCTGCTTTATTCGCTAACATAGGTTCTATTAAGAATTTAATATCTTCTTCTGTATAACCGAAAGTATTTTGAAAAAATTGCATATCATTGACAATCTTATTTGCCGATTTTTTATCTAATTTAATGTTTTCTAGAGACAATAAATTTTGATCTATAATTTTTTTATAATTTTTTTTACTAATTATTTGTTTTTTTAATTCATTATCCTTTATTATTCTTCCAGTCTCTAAATCGACTAGTAACATCTTACCAGGTCTTAATCTAAATTTTTCTAAAATTTTGTTTTCTGGAACCCTTAAAACCCCCATTTCAGATGATAAAATTATTCTATCATCATCAGTGATAAAGTACCTAGCTGGCCGAAGGCCATTTCTATCTAGTGTTGCTCCTATTTGCTTTCCATCGGTAAAAGCTATGGCTGCTGGACCATCCCAAGGCTCAGAAAATAAAGAATGATATTGATAAAAAGCTTTTTTATCCCTATCTATTAGCTTCGAATTTTGCCATGCCTCAGGTATTAGTAACATCATAGCCTCAGCAATACTGTATCCTCCCATAACTAATAATTCTAAAGCACTATCAAAACAAGCAGAGTCAGACTGTCCAAGTCGAATCAAAGGCCAAATTTTATTTAAGTCTTTACCTAAAACCTTACTGCTCATTCTTAGCTTTCTAGCATTTATCCAATTAACATTACCTCTTACTGTATTAATTTCACCATTGTGACAAATCATTTTAAATGGTTGCGCAAGGTCCCAAGAAGGGAATGTATTAGTTGAGAATCTTTGATGAATTAATGAAAAGTTACTTTTATAACTTTTATTATTCAGATCTAGAAAATATTTTCTAACTAAATCTGACAACAACATGCCCTTATAATTAATAGTAGTAGTAGACATTGAACAAATATAAAAGTTATTTAAAAATATGTTTTTTTTTGCTGCAAAGGTGATTTTATTTGTAATCATTTTTCCTAATAAAAAGAGCTTAGTATTCAATTTTTCAGATACAATTTTCTCTTTTTTATGCTTTATGAATAATTGACGTATATCAGGAGCACTCTCTATCATGACCTTTGACAAGATTTTGTTATTTACAGGCACCGATCTCTCGAAAAATACCTCCAAGTCATAGACTTTTAGAATATCTTTAATTATTTTTTTACATTGCTTTATTAACTTTTGCTCTTTAGGAAAGAAAATCATAGCTACACCATAATTACCAAAGGCAGGCATCTTTACTCTAGATTTTATTAAAATATCTCTAAAGTACTCATCTGGAATTTGTGTTAAAATCCCTGCTCCATCACCTACTGATTTATCTGAACCGACTGCACCTCTATGCTCCAAATTTTCCAACATTTCTAGACCATTATTAACTATAGAGTGAGACTTTATACCTTTAATATTAGCCACAAAGCCTATACCACAGGCATCATGTTCGTTTTTAGGGTCGTATAATCCTTCTTTTTGTTGTCTTATTTTACTCATTAATTTACCAATTTTCACTTTATAATATTTAACTAGGAAACCTTTAAAAAATTACTAGTAATAAATATGAAAATAAGATTATAGTTGTAGTATAAAAAAAATCAATTTTTATAAACAAACAAACTGCTTAATATTTAAGCAATTGCTCATAAAATATTTTATTGAAATGTCTATCTACAAGGCCAAATCTTACTAATGATACTATACAAATAACTACTTGATGAGTAATCCCTTAAATTACTATCAGCAGAAGCTATTTTTAAAAAGCTTTCTATAATATCTATGGTTTTGATTCCTTCTAGGTTAGCAGTAAGTTTATTATTAATATTAACATTTCTTCTGCTTTCATGACATAAAGTAAGCATAGTTTTACCTAAAGTTTCAATAACTCCTTGGCATTTACCCATATTAAATAATGTTTTATCATCAACTGCATCAGAATAATTATTGTTAACCCATTCAAAATAGTTTTTACAACTTTTAAAAATTTCTTCAGCATTCATCTCTTTAGATAAAGCCAGTTGTATATTGCATAGGAATAAAAAAGCTGAAAAACAAAAAACTCTTATGTTTTTATTACTTAAAAAAATCTCTAAGTCCTCCAATTAATATGAACCAGTATAATCTAAATTTATTTAAAACACCTTTTCTGCCTTTAAGTATTTTATACTTATCAATACCACATTTAGTCTTTATTTTTAACATTTTCATCTGGAAGCATGTCCACTCCACTTCCTCCCCACGGGTTACACCTTAATACTCTAACTGTTATTAACTTAACTGCTCTAAATAATGTATATTTTTTAAGCGCTTCTATCGCATAATTAGAACAAGTAGGATAAAACCTACAATTATTTCCTAATAATGGTGAAACAGTATACTGATAAGCCTTAATTATAAAACATAATAAAACCTTTATCATTTCTTTAAACTTTCATTATGTATCAAATCTATAAAATCTTTCAAAAGATAGCTTTCTACTTTATTACTACCTAATTTTCTTACAGCTACTGATTTGTTTGCTTTTTCTTTTTCTCCAATTATTAAAATAATTGGAATCTTAGCATTACTGTGTTCTCTTATTTTATAGCCTATTTTTTCATTTCTTAAATCTAATTCTACTTTTATCTTTTTAGCACCAAGAGCTTCACTAACTTCTTTAGCATATATATCAAACTTTTCTGTAATTGTAGCAATTACTGCTTGTATAGGACTTAACCACAAAGGCAAATTTCCAGCATAATGCTCTAAAAGTATACCAGTAAACCTTTCTAAAGAACCAAATAAAGCTCTATGGATCATAACAGGTGGTTGCTTATTTCCTTCTTTATTTACAAAACTAGCATCTAATCTAGTAGGCATATTCAAATCTATTTGTACTGTACCACATTGCCAATCTCTTCCAATTGCATCTCTTAAAACAAACTCTAACTTAGGGCCGTAAAATGCTCCTTCTCCCGGGTTTACTTTATAAGGTAATTTCAACTTTTTAACAGTATTTAGTAGAGCTGCCTCTGACTTATCCCAAACAGTATTAGACCCTACTCTTTTTTCCGGTCTGTCAGAATATTTTATAACAATATTTTCAAAGCCAAAATGCTTATATATATTTATTATTAAATTACATAGCTTCATACATTCTTCTTCAATTTGTTCTTCAGTACAGAAAATATGAGCATCATCCTGAGTAAAAGCTCTCACTCTCATCAACCCATGAAGTGCTCCTGAAGGTTCATACCTATGAACTTTTCCAAACTCTGCTATTTTATATGGTAAATCTCTATAACTTTTTAATCCTTGTTTAAAAACTTGTACTCCGCCAGGGCAGTTCATAGGTTTTATAGCAAATTCTTTCTCATCCCTAGTTACAGTAGTAAACATATTGTCTCCAAACTTATCTAGATGACCCGATTTTTCCCATAAGCTTTTATCAAGTATCTCTGGAGTATTGATTTCTTGATACCCTGATTCATCCTGTTTTTTTCTCATGTAATTTATTAAACTTTGAAAAAGGCTCCATCCTTTTGCATGCCAAAAAACAGCTCCCGGAGCTTCTTCTTGAAAATGAAATAAATCCATTTTTTTTCCTAATAGCCTATGATCTCTCCTTTCCGCTTCTTCTAGCATATTTAAATGTTCATCTAAATCTTTTTTATTTTTCCAAGCTGTGCCATAAATACGCTGTAACATTTCATTTTTTGAGTCACCTTTCCAATAGGCACCTGAAATTTTTGTTAGTTTAAAAGCTCCTATCAATTTTAAATTAGGCAAATGAGGGCCCTTACATAAATCTATAAAGTCAGTATTCTCCTGACAATAAACTGAAAAGTCATTTTCTTGATTAGCACTTTCAATAATATTAACTTTATAATCTTCATTGCGCTTTTGAAACATGTCAATGACGTCTTTTTTAGGCTTTAGTATTTTCTTAATCTCTGCCCCTGTAGAAATAATTTTTTTCATTTCTTTTTCTATTTTTGGCAAATCTTCTTCTGAAATTGGTTTTTCAAATAAAAAATCATAATAAAAGCCATTTTCAATAGTAGGGCCTATTGCTAATTTTGAATTAGGATATATTTTTTTTACTGCCTTTGCTAATACTTGAGCAGTAAGAGTATGCCTCATAATATCTAAACCTTTTTTATTATTTATAGTTAAAATATTAATATTAGAGTCATTCATTATCTCATCACATAAATCAACTTCAATACCATCAACTTCAATTGCAACAGCTTCTTTAGACAATGACTTAGATATACTTTTGGCTACTTCAATACCATTTATACCAGTATTAAATAAACGTTTAAGACCATCAGGAAAAGTTAATTCTATTTTACCTTCTTTATTCATTTAAGTTCCTTTTATATCTTTTTCCATTGTGTTCCCTTTTCATCATCTTTTATTTCTATTCCCATATCATATAATTTTTTTCTTATTTCATCTGCTAATTCAAAATTTTTATTTTTTCTAGCTTTATTTCTTTTGTTAACTAGAAGCTCTATATCATTTTCATTTAAGATATTATCACCTATTATTTTTTTATCCTTATTTTTTTTGAGAAAGATACCTAACACATTGGATATAAAAAGAATTGCTTCTTTTATAATTTTTTTTTCTTGTGAATTTTTATTTGAAATGTTTTTTATTTGAGCATCCAACTCAGAGAAAGCTTTTGAAATATTCAAATCATCCAATAAAGCTGCCTCAATCTTTTTGATAATACTATTTGATTTAATATTTTTATTAATTTTAATATCTTTTAATTCATCTATAACTTTATAATATTTATTTAATATGTTTCTTGACTGTGAAAGTACTTTTTCACTCCAATTCAGAGGACTTCTATAATGGGCACTCATAAGTGCTAGTCTAATTACTTCCCCATCATATAATTTTAAATAGTCTTTTACTAATTTAATATTTTTTAAGGACTTAGACATTTTTTCTGAATTAACAGTCACAAAACCGTTATGCATCCAGTATTTTGCATAGCTTTTATTATTATCAACATTACCACTAAAACAGCAACTTTGTGCTAATTCATTATCATGATGAGGGAATTTTAAGTCTAATCCACCTCCATGAATATCAAAAGGTGTACCTAAAATATTTGTGGCCATAACAAAACATTCAGTATGCCAACCAGGCCTACCTTTACCCCATGGGGAATCCCAGAAAGGTTCATCGCCTTTTGATGGTTTCCATAATACAAAATCTCCAGAGTTTCTTTTATAATTAGCAACTTCTACTCTGCTTCCAGCTAACTGTTCATGATGCATTCTGCTAGAAAGTGAACCATAATTAGGATATTTTGTTATATCAAACATAACATGGTTACTAGCATAATAAGCACAGCCTTTATTTTCTAATTCTTTTATAGCTCGTATCATTTTGTCTACGTATTCAGTTGCTTTTGGCTGGTAATTTGGTTTTATTACGTTTAACATTTCCATATCTTCATTATAAATCTTAGAAAATTTGTTTGTGACATCTTTTATTGGAAGTTTTTCTAATCTGCTTTTTTCTATTATTTTATCATCTATATCGGTGATGTTAGAGACATAAGTTACTCTAGGATATAAATGTCTAAGTATTCTAATTAAAGTATCAAACACAACTGCCATTCTGGCATTACCTATATGAGCAAAATCATATACAGTTGGCCCGCAGGCGTAAACTTTTATATTATTTACATCTATAGGTTCAAATAAAACTTTTTTATTCTCCATAGAATTATAAATTTTAAAATTATACATATGTTATTATTTGATTTTTTATTAATATATTTAATAAGGGAAAGATTGGTAATCCTAAAATTGTATTAGTATTACCCTCTACCTTAGTAAATAAATATTTTCCCATAGATTCAAATTTATAAGAGCCGCAGGAGTTTAGAGGTAAGTCTAATTCCACGTAAGTCTTTAAAGTACTCATTGGGAGTTGTCTCATTTTCATTTTAGCTGTCTCAGTATAACTCCAAATAACTTTACTATTATAACATAAACATACGGCGCTTATCTGTTCATGGGTTTTTCCATTTAAAATATTTAATTGTTCTAATGCTTTATTTTTAGTTTTAGGCTTATTAAAAACCTTTTTTCGATTTACACATATTTGGTCTGCTCCAATCACATAATTGTTTTTACTTACTTTACTAATACTTAAAGCTTTTTGTTCTGCTAATTTTTTTGCAAGTTTGGTAAAACTAATCTTATTATATTTTTTTTTTATTTCTTCCTCATCAACATTTGAGCCCATTTGAATAAAAGATAACCCTGTTTCACGCAAAATTTTTTTTCTAGAGGCAGATTTAGAAGCTAAAATTAATGGTAATTTTGATTTGAGTATGAAATTTGTATTTTTTATCAATTATACCAAACTTAACTTTTACCTATGAAATTCATAAACTCCATTCTGGTTCTCGCATCAGACCTAAATAACCCTAACATTCTACTAGTAACTGTAGTAGTAGTAGATTTATGCACACCTCTGGTAGTCATGCATTGATGAGCAGCATCAATAACTACTGCGACACCTTTTGGTAATAGAACTCTTTGAATACATCCAGCAATCTGTGCGGTCATTGTTTCTTGAGTTTGCAACCTTTTTGCATAACAATCTACGATCCTAGCTAATTTACTTATACCTACTACTCTTTTCTCAGGAATATAGGCTACATGAGCTTTACCAAGAATAGGAACCATATGATGTTCACAATGAGATTCTAACCTTATATTTTTAATTATTACCATTTCGTCGTAACCCGCAACTTCTTCAAAAGTTTTTGATAGAATTTTGTCGGGATCAGTTGAGTATCCTTCAAAAAACTCTTTGTATGCATTAATAACTCTTTTAGGTGTTTCTATCAAACCCTCTCTATCTGGGTTATCTCCTGCCCAAGCTATAAGAGTCTTAACTGCCTCCATAGCTTCTTCTTTAGAAGGTTGAGTTTTGCTTATTACTTTATTTTTGAGAGGATTATTATATTTCATACTATTATTATTTTATTTATATTTTTTAAAATTCATATATTATTATCATTTTTAATTAATAATTACAATTAGCTTTGAAATCGACTTGAATTAAAATGATTGATATTAACAAAATAGTATTTGAACAAAGAAATTCAATTAAACAGATTGAAGAAGGTAATATGTTATGCCCTAAATTTAATGATAAAGGTTTATTGCCTTGCATTACTGTAGAGAATAATACAAATCAGGTTTTAATGTTTTCTTACTTAAATACCGAGGCCTTAAAAAAAAGTATATTAACTAAAAAAGCTCATTATTATTCAAGAAGTAGAAAAAATATTTGGATTAAGGGAGAAACTTCTGGAATGACTCATGATATCAAGGAGATATTTATAGATGATGATCAAGATTGTATAATTTTTATAGTAAGTCTAAACAAACCCGATAAAGGTGGTAATATTGCTTCTTGTCATGTTGGCTACAAAAGTTGCTTCTATAGAAGAGTTAAGTTATTAGACAACAAGATTCATTTAGAATTTACAGAGCACGAGAAAGCTTTTGATCCCAAAGTTGTTTATAAAGGCATAGATAACCCTACAAAAATCTAAACTTGACACGATATAGATAAATCCTATATATGTTATAGATAAAACTAATAGAAGCTGTACTATGTTCAAATTAATTATATCTTTATTTCTACTGTTTTTTATTTCAAAAACTTATGGACAAGAAGACTTAGGATCCATTGATGTAATCGGAGCCTCGCCAATACCAGGAATAATGATCAATAGGGATAGTGTTCCCAATACTACACAAAAAATAACTGAAAATGAAATTTCTCAAAATCTTTCTAAAACTATAACTGATTTGATGAATGAAAAATTTTCAGGTATTTCAGTTAAAGATGTACAAAATGGTTCCTTTCAAAAAAACGTTGACTATAGAGGCTTTACAGCTTCTCCATTACTAGGAGAATCACAGGGTTTGTCTGTATACTTAGATGGAATTAGAATAAATGAAAGTTTTGGCGATACTGTACAATGGGAACTAGTACCTGAAAATGCAATAAAACAAATTGATTTAATGAGCTCAAATCCTGCATTTGGATTAAATGCATTGGGTGGATCATTGGCTTTAACTACAAAAAAAGGATTAGATTATAAAAATACTGAATTTATTGATACCATTAATAAATTGGGATCTTTTAACTATTCCTCAGATTTGCTTGAATATGGCTATGGAGATAATATATTTGGAACATATACCTCCATAGAGATTGAAAGAGATGGTGGCTGGAGAGACCATAGTGACGGTGATATATCAAGGTTTTTTACAAACTATGGATTTGAAAAAGATAATTATGATTTAAGTATCTCCTTTTTAGGAGGAAATACAGATCTTAATGGCAATGGTGTGGTTCCTATAGAACTACTTGAAAAGAATAGAGAAACTGTATTTACTTGGCCTGATAAAACATCAAATAAAATGAGTCTATTTTATGGCATCTCTAATTTCTATACCAAAAAAGATGCTGTAATATCTGCAAATATCTATCACAAACGATTATATAGGACTACTTTTAACGCAGACGAAATAGATGCAGAAGAATGTGCAGAAAATAGTGCTGCTGATGCTACAGAACTAAAAAATGATTACGGTTTTGATGACGCTCCATTATGTGGTGAAGATAATTCTACAGGTGATTATGGAATTATATTAGATCAACATGGTAATGCAATAGAATCGAATGATAATATAAGAAAATATGGATTATTGAATAAAACTTTTACTACCACTACTACAATGGGTGGGGCTATGCAATATGATAACTTTCTAAATTTATATGACAAACAACATAAAATAGCCTTAGGAATTTCTTATGATCAAGCAAAAACATTTTTCAGATCTCAGGGTTTTCTCGGAACTCTTACCACAGAAAGAACTGTAACTCCACTTTATAGAAGTAATGGAAATGCAATAGAACTAGTAGCTGAACAAGAACATGATGGGTCTGGCAATGATCCTGAGAATAAAGAAAGAGGAGATGTAGGACCTGCAGAGGTAACTGGAAAATTAAATGTATATGGCCTTTATGCTAGTGACAATTTTAATTACAATGACAAACTCACTTTAAATAATTCAATAAGAGCAAATTTAGCTTTTGTAGAATTAATTGATAACTTTAAAACACCCATTTATAACAGAACGGCTTTTATAAACGGCGATCACAGATATTTTAGAGTAAACCCTTCTTTAGGTTTTGTTTAT
>NZIN01000037.1 GCA_002689905.1 Rickettsiales bacterium | reverse complement strand
TGTTTATTATTTTTTTTCATAACTAAAACATATCATTTATATTATGTCTGACAAAATAATAAAAATAATAGTGCTATTTTTTAATTATAGTCTATAAAATAATTATGTGGATTAGAGGAAATACTAAAGGATTTTATAACAAATTTATGTCCTACCTTGATTCTACTTTTTCTGATCATGGTTTATTCAGACTTGTATGGAGATCATGGGAGGAACTTCCTGGACAGATGTATAGAAGTAATCAACCCTATCCATATCAAATTAAAAATGATATACAAGATTATAAAATTAAAAGTATCATAAACCTTAGAGGTGAAAGACACTGTTCGTCTTTTTACCTTGAAAATGATTTTTGTAAAAAAAATAAAATAAAAATATATAATTTTCCTATATCTTCTAGAGATATTCCTGATAAAGATAAATTATTAGGTTTTAATGAGCTCTTAAATAAAATTGATTACCCCTGTTTGATGCACTGCAAGTCTGGAGCAGATAGAGCAGGATTAGCAGCTGCATTATACTTAATATTTAAAAAAAACTACTCTTTATCAAAAGCAGTTAAACAATTAACGATTAAACATCTACATATTAAATATGCAAAAACTGGAATACTAGATTATTTTTTTTCACAGCTAATTAAAAAAGGAATTAGTAATAAGTCTGATTTAATTAAATGGCTAAATAAAGATTATGATAAACAAGCTTTAAAAAAAAGTTTTAAAGTCAACTCCATTTTAGATGCTTTAATAAATTTTATTTTTAAGAGAGAATAATATTTTATTTTTTAAAAGTGCTTAAAAAGTGATTTTTATATTTTAAATTATTTTTTATAAGTGTATTATGATTTCCGTCTGCTAATATTCTTCCATTATTAAAATATAATATCCTCTTTGCCTCTACTATAGTACTCAGTCTATGTGCTACAGTAATAGTAGTAATATTATTTTTTAAATCACTCAACGTTTTACTTACCTTTGACTCTGAACTATTATCTAATGCACTTGTAGCTTCATCAAGCAATAAAATTTTTGGTTTTTTTATTAAAGCTCTAGCAATAGAAATTTTTTGTCTTTCTCCTCCAGATAAATTCAAACCCCTATCACCGACTTTTGTGTAGTATGATTTTTTAAAACTACAAATAAAATCATGTGCATCAGCTTTTTTGCAAGCCTCAATAATCTCTAGTTTAGAGGCATTAGGATTTGCAACTGCAATGTTTTTTAGAATAGAACTATCAAATAATATGACGTCTTGAGAAACTAATGCTATGTGGTCTCTTAGGTTCTTAATATCAAACTTTTTTATATTCATGCCATCCAGGTAAACATTTCCTTTAGTTGGATCCATTAGTCTTGGTATTAAATTTATAAAAGTTGATTTCCCTGAACCATTAGCTCCTACAATAACTACAACTTCTCCTTGTTTAATTTCACAATTAATATTTTTTAGAGTTGTGTTTTGTCTACTATAATTGAAACTTATATTTCTAAAAGTTAATTGTCCTTTTACATATTTAATAACTTTATTTCCATTAGAAACATCAATCGAGCTTTTCTTATTTAATAATTCTTCCAACCTCAACAAGGATGCTGCACCTTCTTGTAAAATTGTATTTAAAGTACCTAATGCCCTAGCTGGTTGGACAGCAATTAACAATGCGCTTAAAAACCCTGTAAAAGAACCAAAATCTGAATCATTATTTAAAATTCTCATTCCTGCCAACACTAAAACAATGGATATTGCTAAACCTCCAATTATTTCTAAAGTAGGCTCTATCCTAGCTCTAGTTTTAATAATTTTAATATTTCCTTCATAAATTTCTTCAAATTTATTTTTAGCAGCTTTTTTTTGTAATTCCTCTAAATTATAAGTTTTAATAACTCTGATTGCTGAGAAGCTTTCACTTAAAAAAGCACTAGCATCAGATATTTTTTTTTGCAGTTTTAAGGAGATCTTTCTGGTGTTTTTCCCAATACTTATAACAGGTTTTATACATAACGGATAAACAAATATAACACATAAAGTTAATACCCAATCTAAGTATAACATACTAACTATTAAGCCTATTAAAGTTAATAGGTCTCGTATTAAATTATTAAGAGTTCTTATTATAGACTCTTTTAAGATATTTAAGTCATTTATGAACCTTGATTGTAACGATCCTGAATTCTGCTTATTAAATATAATAGCGTCAAAATTTAAAACCTTTTTATATAAGTTTAATTGTATATCTTTTATTATACCATTAGCTATTAGTCCAACATAAATTGTTTGAAAATAGTGAGCTATACCTTTTGTAATAGTTATTCCTAGAATAAATAAAGGTAAAAAAAAAAACATGTTTCTTGTTTTTATCAGAAATTACATCAAAGGCGAAATCTATAATTAATGGATACATCGATGTTGCTACAGCAACTAAAACCATAAATATGTTTGCTATTATAAAATTTCTTTTCTGTCTAGCACCCCATTTTTTCAAAAGCTTTATGTAAAGAAATAAGGTTGATAATCTATTTTGCTTTTTTAACATTATTGTAATATATTATATTCTTTTAATTAATAAAAAACATGAAAAATTATTGGACCAAAGAAAAAGTTGATAAACTTTCTAAACTATGGGGGCAAGGAGTTTCCGCAAGGGATATTGCCAATAAGTTGAGAAATGTTAGTAGGAATGCCGTAATAGGTAAAGCAAATAGGTTAGGCCTTTCAAAAAAAAGCTCTACAACTGCAAGTAAATTAAGTAAAAGCAAAGACATGAAAATATCCTCATTAGTACCAAATATGAGCGGTTGTAAATGGCCTATTGGACATCCAGGAGATACTGACTTCTACTTCTGTGGAAAACCAACTATTCCTGGGAAACCATATTGCGGGGAGCATTGTGTTATCGCTTACAGAAGAAAGGATAGCAATCAAAAAGTTAAGAAATTTTTTAAGTTAAATGCAGAAGTGTAAATTAATTACGTGCATTCTTAGATAATTTATCTAAAGCTTCATTTATTACTTCTTTTGCAATGGAAGCTAAGTTTTGATCTAACCATTCTCTGACCATTTCTCTTGTTGCATTTGTAACAGATTTATAAATTATTTCTTTGGTATCATCCGTATCAAATACATCTGAAAATCTCATTAGTTCTGCTCTAACTGCAAGAGCAACATCATCGCTTATTAACCCTGATAAGTCTAAGTCTAAGTTAGAATCATCAGAATCCTGTGTTTGTTTTTTGATATTTTTTTTATATTTATTTTCAAGCTCTAAAGAAACGCTATCCAGTTTGGAGTCCTTATCATTTTCAATATCACTAACTGTTTGATTATTATTATCTATAGAGACATTCTCAGCCTCTTCTACAAGGGATTTTATTGATTTTCTTATATCTTCTGGGCTTCTTTTATCCATATTTTAATATAACATAAATGTTTAATATGAAAAATTATTTTTACAAAATTATTTATTGTTTAAATTAATCCAAGTTTTTGTTAAGTCACCATAGAATATAGAATAGTAAGTATTTACCGGGCTTTCATCAAAAAACTCTGTTTCTAAATTCGACTCTTCTTCTTTTTCATTATTTTTAGTTTCATAAAGATTTTTATTTTTTCTTTTTACATCATGCTTGATATTGTTGATAATATTTAAATACATAATTAAAGAAACGACAAATCTATAAAATATTTAATGCAAAGGAAAATTATATGGATAATTATACATATGAGATCAAAAATCTAAAAAAAGTACGAGATAAAGAAGTAAGAAAATTGAGTAAATTATTAAAACTTTTAGTATCAGCTGAATGGGAAATGGTTTCTATTGCCAATGAAAAAAATGATAAAGTAAGCTTTGCAGCTTCTAAATCAGTTGCAGAAGCTTCAAAAAATATTCAACACGCTATTTCTCAACTGATTTTAACTGACTTTTCCAATAATGAAAAGCAATCAAAGGTTAAAAATATTTCTCAGAGCATTCAACCTCTTAAAAAAGTAGTCTTAGGTAAAAAATAATTAATGTCAGAAGATTCTAGCAAAGAAATAGCCGTAGTTTTTGGTAGTGGTGGAGGAATAGGTTTTGAGATAATTCAAGAGTTGAAAAAAAGCAATCAATTTTCTAAAGTTTATGGTTTAGGAAGAAATAGTAATCCAAATATCAATATATTTGATGAAAAAAGTTATGAAAACGTTGCCAATGAAATCTCAAAACATAACCTCAAAATTAAATTATTAATAAATGCTATAGGATTTCTTCATGATGATAAGTTTAAACCCGAGAAGAAGTTTCAAGAAATTAATATAGAATATATAAAAAAATCTTTTTCAATAAATACTATACCAACAGCTTTAATACTAAAATACTTTACTCCCCATATGGAAAACAAAAAAAAATCGGTAATAGCTACTTTGTCAGCTAGAGTAGGAAGTATATCTGATAATTACCTTGGGGGTTGGTACAGTTATAGAGCATCAAAAGCAGCTCTTAATCAATTAATTAGAACAGCTTCAATAGAATATAAAAGAACGAATAAAAACTTAATTGTTGTAGCATTGCATCCAGGTACCGTAAATACTAACCTTTCTATGCCATTTTTAAGAAATAAAAAATATCAAACAACTGAACAGGCAGCAAAAAAATTGATTAATGTTATGCTAAATTTAAATGAAAAAGATAGTGGTTTACTATTAGATTATAATAAAAATACTATACCTTACTAAAATGAAAAATTATCCAAATTTAAAATATAAATTAATCACAAATGTTAATGGATTAGATATTAACGTATTAGAAAACACGGTTAAGAAAAAAGACAATAACACTATAATCATGTTACATGGTTTTCCGGAAATATCATATAGTTTCAGGTATTTGATAGAGCTTTTCACGAAAAAAGGATATTATTGTATAGCTCCTGATCAAAGAGGATATGGAAAGACTAGATGTATAAACTCAGAAAACTTAAATTCATATAGTGTATTAAATCTATCAAAGGATATAATATGTCTTATGGATAAACTTGGTATAACTAAGTTTCATATTATTGGCCATGATTTTGGTTCTTATATAGCATCTTACATAAGCATACTATACCCTAAATATATATTAAGTCTAACTCTAATGAGCATGCCTTTTGCTGGAATCCCAGAAAAAAAAAATATCAATAGTCTTTATATATTAAATAAAAAATTAGCTAAGTTTAAAAAAAAACATTATCAATATTATTTTTCATCCATTCAAGCATCTAATAACATTTTAAATTGCAAACAGGGATTAAAAAAATTTTTAAGAGGTTATTATTATTTTAAAAGTAATGATTATAAAAAAAATAAGCCTTTTAAACTTAACAACTCTTCAGTTAGAGAAATATCAAAAATGCCAGAATATTATATAATGCAGTTGCATCTAGGAATGTCTCAAACTATAAAAAAATTTATGCCTACTGTAGATGAAATTAATAATTGTCAATGGTTAGATCAAAACGATTTAGAAGTTTATGTTAGAAATTTTACTAAATCTGGTTTTAGAAAAGCATTATATTGGTACAAAGTTATGTTAAGTGATAAAGAAAAACTTAAAATTATTAATTTATCTCTACCTAAATCAATTACTATTCCAGCTATTTTTATAGCAGGTAAAGCTGATTGGGGAATTTATCAAAAGCCTGGAGACTTGGAAAAAATGGAATCTAGATTTTTTAAAAATTATTATGGAACTAAGCTTATAGTAAAAGCAGGACATTGGGTACAACAAGAACAACCGCTTAGTACATTTAAAGAAATTATTCACTTCTACAATATTTTAAAAAATTAATCTATGGCTGTACTTCAAATATTGAAAATGGGTCATCCTATACTTAGAAAAAAAGCTTCAAAAGTAAAAGATTTTGATACGATACACGACTTAATATCAAATATGAAGGATACTTTAACATTTATAGGAGCCAGTGGGTTAGCAGCACCTCAAGTAATGGTTAGCAAAAGAGTTATTGTATACAGAGTTAATCAGAATCGTATACCCAAAAATGCTAAACTTAACTCTAAGCCTTGGACATATATGATAAATCCTGAGATAATACCTATAACAAAAAAGAAAACTTTGTTTTGGGAAAGATGTTTGTCTTTACCAGGGTTGCATGCAAAAGTTCCTAGATATGATAAGATACACGTAAAATATTTTACCCCAGATAAACAACTAGTAGAACATTATGCTCATTCTACATGGGCTGCTTTAATCCAGCATGAATATGATCATTTAGATGGAATTTTATATCCTCTACGCATGAAAGACTTTAGTTATTTTGGATACAATGACACACCAGGTGATATAGCTAGAGACATTAAAAAAAATAAATATTCTATAGATCCATTATTTCTTGATCTAGTAAAAAAATGGCCTTATAAAAATACAAATTAATTTTTTCTCTTTTTTTCCGTTATTAGTATTATAATTTAATTAGAGTTAAATATGGTTACATTATCTGATGCTATTCTTGCTATTAATCCGAATGCTGAATTTGAGTATGACGATATTGATAATATATTCTGGAGAAAAAAAACTAAACCCATTCATAAAGACGAAATATTACTTAAATATCGAGAACTTAAAGATATTGAATTAGAAAAAGCTGCAATAGCTAAAGCTAGTCAACTCACAATATTTGAGGAATTATTTAAAAAAGCCAATAAAAATAAAGTTATTTTATATAAATATAGACAGGCTTTAGCTACTAGCAGTATTTTAGTATCCTTAATCTTCGTATTAACCAATAACTTTCATAAAGTAAGGTATACTATTGTCACAGACCCTTATGGCACCGAATTTGTATATGATAGGTTCAAAGGCAAATTAAAAAAGAAAATAACATACTAAATTAGAGCTTCATTTTCCTCTAATTTGGAGAGGGTAATGAAAAAATTAAAAGAATTAGACTTTTTTTCTAACAATTTGGTAAAAAAAAGAAATTTTTTTGTTAATTTGTTAATTTTATCTTCATTATGCTTTGTTTTTTTCAAAAATATCGAAAAGATTCGTTATTCTCAAATAACCTCAGAAGAAGGTAAAATATACATATATGATAGATTTGCCTCCAAACTAAGGCCAATTAAGTAATGGCAGAGGTTATATTTCTTGTAATAGTAGCTATTTGCATAATTGCATTATTTGCAATTGAAGGCAATAGAGCTAAGCAGTTAGATAAACTAGAAAATAGAATTGAGTTTTTACAAGATAGATTACTTGAACTTGCAACTAGAACAGATGTACAAGATGCATTATTAAAACTAAAAGCTAATGATCCAGACAGAAAGCTATTAAAAGTTACTAACCAAGAAACAGGTAATGTAAAATTACGAGTAGTTACAAAAGATGGTAAAGAAATAAAAGATGTAAAAATATCTAGTTAATTTTTAGGCTATTGCCTATTTTTTATACAAAATTATCATATAATTATTGTTGTAATTAAAAAATACTTTTGATAATTTAGAGTTTTTAAACTTTAAAGGAGTATAAATTGTTAAAATACTTATTTCTTATATTAAGCTATTTTGTAACAACAAAAATAGCTTTTGCAGATGGTCATGAAGTAGCTATTGCTGACCCTGCTGAAATATCCTTCGTTTTTAATACCTTATTATTTTGTATAGGTGGTTTTTTGGTCATGTGGATGGCTGCAGGTTTTACTATGCTTGAAGCGGGTTTAGTAAGAAGCAAAAATACTGTTGTAATATGTATAAAAAATGTAGGTTTATTTTCTATTGCAGGTACGGCATATTATTTAATTGGCTACAATTTAATGTATG
>NZIN01000036.1 GCA_002689905.1 Rickettsiales bacterium | reverse complement strand
TCAAAGAAATAATAAAAGAAAAAAAATTAGATTTAAATGAGGATCATATCAATTATTTATCCTATGAGGTGCCAACTAAGCTAGATGTTTGGGAGGATTTCTTAAACCCTTTTAACCAGCTTAAAAAGAGTTTTTTATGTGTTTCTTTTACTTTATTAAGTAACAGGCTAGTTTTTTTAAACAGTAAAGCCAATGATATAAGTTGGGATTTAATATTATCTTGTGAAACACTGGAAATTTATAAGCCAGACATAGGGGCTTACCGTAAAACAGCAAAATTACTACAATTTAAACCTGAGGAATGTGCAATGGTAGCTTGTCATAGTTTTGATTTGAATGCTGCACAAAAAGCAGGTTTTAAAACTATTTTTGTCAAAAGACCTAAAGAGTGGGGAATAGATACAGAAATCAAGATAGATGGCACATACGATATGGTGATTTCTGATTTTAAAGAATTAAACAGTTTAAAAGTTTAATGTTTTAACTATATTATTATTATCAGAAATAAGGTTACAACTTTATAAAATTACTCTATATATATAATAATATTTAGATCATAGATTAAAAAATGGATTATTCAGAATATTTACCAATATTTATTTTCGCTGTTATAGCATTTGGCATGTCTATTGGTTTTGCTGCATTATCAGGATTAGTAGGGCCAAATAAACCAGATAAAGAAAAACTTTCCGCATATGAGTGTGGTTTTACTCCTTTTGAAGATGCTAGAGTAAAGTTCGATGTAAGGTTCTATCTTGTAGCTATACTTTTTATAATATTTGATCTAGAAGTAGCGTTCTTATTTCCTTGGGCTATTTCATTATCTCTTATAGGTATTGCTGGATACGTGTCTATGATGATATTTTTACTAATTTTAACAGTAGGTTTTATCTATGAATGGAAAAAAGGAGCACTAGATTGGGAATAAAAGAAAATTTTTACAACGAAAATATTTTAAAAAACGAGAGTGCTAATAACAAAGGATATGTACTTGCTAAATTTAGCGATCTTCTTAGTTGGGCTAGAGCAGGATCACTTTGGCCTATGTCATTTGGATTAGCATGTTGTGCAGTAGAAATGATGCAGACTGGAGCATCGAGATATGATTTAGATAGATTTGGAGTTGTATTTAGACCAAGCCCAAGACAATCAGATGTCATGATTGTTGCTGGAACTCTTACAAATAAGATGGCTCCCGCTTTAAGAAAAGTATACGATCAAATGCCAGAGCCAAGGTGGGTGATTTCTATGGGTAGTTGTGCTAATGGAGGGGGGTATTATCACTATTCTTATTCTGTGGTTAGGGGATGTGACAAAATTATACCTGTTGATATATATGTACCAGGCTGTCCTCCAACAGCTGAAGCTTTATTGTATGGTGTACTTCAATTGCAGAAGAAGATTAAGCGCGAAGGCAGAAATTCAATATAGTTTTTATAGAGAAATTAATTGAAAAAAAAAAATATATTAAATAATAACAAAGACTTAGATAAAGTTCTTTCCTTGTTAAATACAACTTTAAACAAAGATGAGTTTTCTTTAGCTTACTCAGGTGAAATAATGGAGCTTACTTTAAAGAAACCTAAAATACTGAGTGCTTTAAAGCTATTAAAAGAGCATGAAAGTTTTAAATTTAATCAATTAATCGATATTACAGCTGTAGACTATCCTAATAAGAAATATAGATTTGAAATGATTTATATATTCTTATCTGTAGAGAAAAACCTAAGATTGATTGTAAAGTTTTTATTGGAAGAAGATGAGGAAATCGATAGCCTTACACAGTTATTTCCGGCTGCTAATTGGTATGAAAGAGAAGTTTGGGATTTATTTGGTATAGCTTTTAATAATCACCCAGACCTTAGAAGATTACTTACAGATTATGGTTTTATTGGACACCCTTTGAGAAAAGACTTCCCTTTATCAGGAAATGTGCAAGTTAAATATGATGTATCTTCAAAAAAAGTAGTTTACGAGCCTGTGAAACTTACCCAATCTTTTAGAGAGTTTGACTTTGAAAGCCCTTGGGAGGGTGAAGAAATAGAAAAAAATAATGACTGAAAAACAAATTAAAAATTTAACACTAAATTTTGGACCACAACATCCTGCTGCTCATGGTGTACTAAGGTTAGTTTTGGAAATGGATGGAGAAGTGGTTGAAAGAGCAGATCCACATATAGGGTTGTTGCATAGGGGAACAGAGAAATTAATTGAAAATAAAACCTACCTTCAGGCAATGCCTTATTTTGACAGACTAGATTATGTTTCACCTATGGTTCAAGAACATGCGTTTGTATTGGCATCTGAACAATTACTTTCTATGAATATTCCTGAAAGAGCACTTTGGATAAGAGTTTTATTTGATGAAATTACTAGAATACTAAATCATACACTTCAGATTGGAGCTCAAGGTTTAGACTTAGGAGCAACCACACCTTTTTTATGGTTATTTGAGGAAAGAGAAAAATTAATGTCTTTCTACGAAGCTGTTTCTGGTGCAAGGCTTCATGCAGCTTATTATAGAATAGGAGGGGTACATCAAGATATTCCAAAGCAAACTTTAGAAGATATTCATTTGTGGAGTAAAAGTTTTACAAAAATAATTAATGATATTGAATCATTGCTTGATGAAAATAGAATATTTAAACAGAGGACCGTGGATATTGGAGTGGTAACAAAAAAACAAGCTTTAGATTGGGGTTTTACTGGACCTATGTTAAGAGGTTCCGGAGTTGTTTGGGATTTGAGAAAACATGAACCTTACGCAATTTACGATCAATTAGATTTTGATATTCCTGTAGGAAAAAATGGTGATTGCTATGACAGATATTTAATTAGAATGGAAGAAATGAAGCAAAGTTTAAAAATAATCAACCAAGTTTTAGATAAAATACCAGATGGAGAGGTTTTATTAGATAATCCAAGAATATCACCACCTAAAAGAAACAAGATGAAATCATCTATGGAAAGTTTAATAAGTCATTTTAAGCTTTATACTGAAGGAGTAAGGGTGCCTGAAGGAAGTGTTTATAAAGCTGTTGAAGCTCCTAAAGGAGAATTTGGTGTATATCTAGTATCAGATGGTTCAAATAAACCGTATAGATGCAAGATAAGAGCGCCTGGGTTTGCTCACTTACAAGGACTTGATTTTATGACTAAAGGACATCAATTAGCTGATTTAGTGGCTTGTATTGCCACTATGGATGTTGTTTTTGGAGAAATAGATAGATAATATGGAAAAAAAACAAGAATTTAAGTTTCATGCTAAGAACTGTGAGGAAGTAAAAAATATACTTTTAAGGTATCCTGAAGATCAAATGGCTAGTGCTGTGATGCCGCTATTAGATCTTGCAATGAGACAAATAGGGGGATGGCTTACAGTACCAGCTATGCAATATGTCAGTGAAATTATTAAAGTTCCTTACATAAGAGTTTATGAAGTAGCAACATTTTATTCTATGTACAATTTAGAACCTATTGGAAAAAATTTTATACAAATATGTACTACTACTTCATGTTGGTTGAAAGGAAGTGATGATTTGCTAAATTTGTGTAAAACTCATTTGAAAATTGATAATAATCAAACTACTAATGATGGTTTATTTACTTTAAAAGAAGTAGAATGTTTAGGAGCTTGTGTGAATGCCCCAATGCTTCAAATTAATGATAATTACTTTGAAGATTTAGACAAAAATAGTCTTTTAAATATTTTAGATAATATCAAAAATGGTAAAACAGTTAATGTAGGATCTCAGGATAATAAAAAAAAAGGTGCAGAGCCAATAGGAGTTGATAAATAATGTTAAATAAAGAAGATAGAATTTTTAATAACTTATATGGTCTTAAAGGAAAAGGTCTAGATGTAGCAAAGAAGCTAGGAGATTGGGACGGAGGGGAAAAGACTATTAAAAAAGGAAAAGACTGGATATTAGCACAAGTGAAAGATTCTGGCTTAAGGGGTAGAGGAGGAGCAGGCTTTCCATCTGGATTAAAATGGTCTTTTATGCCTCCAAAAACAGACTACAAGCCTAATTATCTAATAGTCAATGCTGATGAAAGTGAGCCAGGAACTTGTAAAGATAGAGAAATTATAAGAAATGAGCCTTTTAAGTTAATTGAAGGAATTGTATATGCTTCAGTAGCTATGGAGGTAAATACAGCTTATATTTATATAAGAGGAGAGTTTTACAATGAATATTTAAGTCTAAAAAGTGCAGTCGAGGAATGTTATCAAAACAACTTATTAGGAAAAAATATTTTAAAATCTGATTACAATCTAGACTTATACATTCATAGAGGAGCAGGTGCTTATATTTGTGGAGAAGAATCCGCTTTAATAGAAAGTTTAGAAGGAAAAAAAGGACAACCTAGATTAAAACCTCCTTTTCCAGCAAATGTAGGTCTATATGGCTGCCCAACCACTGTTTCTAATGTAGAAACCATCGCTGTAGTTCCTGCAATTTTAAAGAGAGGAGCGAACTGGTTTTCAAGCTTAGGTAAAGAAAATAATACAGGTACAAAATTATTTTGTATATCAGGTCATGTAAATCATCCATGCACAGTAGAGGAAGAAATGGGAATACCATTAAAAGAGTTAATTGACGAGCATTGTGGAGGAGTTATAGGTGGGTGGAAAAACCTTAAAGCTGTTGTGCCTGGAGGTTCTTCAACTCCTCTAGTCCCAGCATCATTATGTGATAATTTAGCTATGGATTTTGACTCACTTAAAGCAGTAAAAAGTGGATTAGGTACGGCAGCAGTAATTGTGATGGATAAATCAACAGATTTAATCGAAGCTATAACTAGATTTTCTAGATTTTATAATCATGAAAGCTGTGGACAGTGTACCCCTTGTAGAGAAGGAACAGGCTGGATACTAAGAATAATGAGAAAACTTTGCAATGGAACTGCAAAAATAGAAGATATCAGTAAACTAGAAGATATTTGTTCGCAAGTAGAAAATCATACAATTTGTGCTTTAGGTGATGCAGCAGCATGGCCAGTACAAGCTTTAATAAGGCATTATCGAAAAGATTTAGAAAAGAGAGTTTTAAAAAATAAAATACTTAGGTCAGCTGAATGAAAAAAGTTTTTGTAAACGGCAAAGAGCTAGAAGTCTCTGACTCATCTACAGTAATGCAAGCTTGTGAGAAAGCAGGCGAGGAAATACCAAGGTTTTGTTTTCATGAAAGTTTATCTATTGCCGGTAATTGTAGGATGTGTTTAGTAGAAGTTGAAAACGCTCCAAAACCAATAGCATCTTGTGCCTTTCCTGTTTCAGATGGCATGAATATAAAAACTAATACTGAAAAAGTAAGAAAAGCAAGAAAAGGTGTAATGGAGTTTTTACTAATTAATCATCCATTAGATTGTCCTATTTGTGATCAGGGAGGAGAATGTGACCTTCAAGATCAATCTTTATATTATGGAAAATCCTACAGTAGGTTTGAAGAGAATAAAAGGGCAGTCAAAGAGAAAAATTTTGGCCCATTAATTAAAACAGTAATGACAAGATGTATACATTGTACTAGATGTGTAAGATTTTTAGATGAAGTTGCAGGAACTCACGAATTAGGAGCTATAAATAGGGGAGAAAATATGGAAATTTCAACAGTAGTAGAAGAGGGAATTTCAAGTGAATTATCAGGCAATATAATAGATTTATGTCCTGTAGGTGCACTAACATCTAAGCCATATGCTTTTACAGCAAGGTCATGGGAATTAATTCATCATGACACTATTGATATTACCGATGGTATTGGTTCAAATATTATTATAGATGAATTTTTAGGAACCATTAAAAGAGTCTTGCCTAGAAATAATAATGAAATAAATCAAGAATGGATATCTGATAAAGCTAGGTTTTCTTATGATGGACTAGAAGTTCAGAGATTAGATAAGCCATATGTCAGAGATAAAAATAATAAATTAATTTCTTGTACATGGAAAGAAAGCTTAGAGAATATTTATAAATTAATTACAAGCACTAAACCTGAAGAAATAGCTGCTATAGCTGGTGCACTAACTGATGTTGAAACCATGTTTGCTGCTAAAGAGTTTTTTAATTCAATTGAAGTTTATAACTTAGACTGTAGATTTAATGAGTCTTGTTTTAAAATTAATACCAGAGCTGATTGGTTGTTTAATTCTAAAATAGAAGGCTTGGATAAGGCAGACAAACTTTTTATAATAGGTGCTGATCCTAAAAGGGAAGCTACCGTAATTAACTCAAGGATCAGAAAAAGGTGGCTATCTGGAGAGCTAGAAATTATTTCTTTATGTACACCTGAGGATTTAACATATAATGTAAAACATTTAGGAAATGATATTTCCATATTAAATAATTTAGATTTTCTTAAGGACATAAAATCTTTCTTTAAAAATGCAGAATTCCCAATGTTAATAATTGGGGATAATATTTTTAGTGAAGAAGAAGGTGAAAAAATACATCTTATTTTAAAATCTATTGCTCAAGACTGTAATATAATCAAAAAAAACTGGAATGGATTTAATATTTTATCTACTTGTGCTTCAAGAGCAGGTGGTTTAGAAGTGGGTTTTTTTCCTACTAAAAATGGTTATAATGCTAGGCAGATAAGAAAGAGAGTTTCAAATCAAGAAATCAAGGTTTTATTTTTATTAGAAGCCGATGATTATGAATTTAATTCTATTGACAGAGCTTCTACTAAGCTAATATATTTAGGACATCATGGAGACAAGGCTGCGTCCAAGGCAGATATAATATTGCCTATTACTGCATTTAGTGAAAAAAAATCACTATACGTGAATTTAGAGGGCAGGCCGCAATTTACAAAAAAAATTACTACTAATAAAGGTCTAGCTGTTGACAGCTGGAAAGTATTTAGAGCTTTGGCCGAAAAATTTAAAATAAAGTTAAATTATAATAATCATGAGGAGCTCATAAATAAAATATTTAAAAAACATCCAGAGATATCAAAATTAAATGCGATAAAACCATCTAATTGGAATAAATGTATTAAAAATGATTTGCAATTAAAGCCTACTAACAAAAACTATTTAGTAACAAATTATTATCAAACTTGTTGTATAACTAGGGCTTCTACAAATATGGCAAATTGTGTAAAAAGCTTTACTAATAAAAAGAGTTTATTAGATGGATAACTCTCCTTTAGATCAGTTTTATAATGTTTTGATTATAGGATCTTATGCTTTAATGATAATTGGTCCTTTATTAGTAGCGGTAGCATTTTTAACTTATCTAGAAAGAAAAGTAATTGCTGCTGTACAATATAGAAAAGGACCTAATGTTGTTGGTTTTTTTGGTTTACTTCAGCCATTTGCTGATGGGATTAAACTATTCTCAAAAGAAACTATTATCCCTGCAAGTTCAAATAAAATTATTTTTGTATTAGCTCCTATGGTATCTTTTGCTTTATCTTTAATTGCATGGAGTGTAATTCCTATATCAGAAAACTTAGTTTTATCTAATATTAATGTTGGAATTTTATATATTTTTGCTGTTTCCTCCCTATCTATTTATGGAGTTATTATGGCTGGATGGGCTAGTAATTCAAAATATGCATTTTTAGGAGCATTAAGGTCTACCGCTCAAATGGTGTCATATGAGGTTTCAATAGGGTTAGTAATTGTTTGTGTTCTACTTTGTGTAGGATCTCTAAACCTTAAAGACATAGTTATTGCACAAAAAAATTGCTGGTTTTTTATACCTTTGTTTCCAATGTTTGTAGTATTTATTATTTCTGCATTAGCTGAGACTAACAGAGCGCCTTTTGATTTACCTGAAGATGAATCTGCTCTTGTAGCTGGGTATTTTACAGAATATTCTTCTATGTTATTTGCAATGTTTTTTTTGGGAGAATATTCTGCCATGATATTAATGAGTTCATTGGGAACTATTTTATTTTTAGGGGGTTGGCTTCCACCATTTGATTTGTATATTTTTAATATAGTCCCTAATTTCATATGGTTTTTTTTAAAAGTAGGTCTGTTATTATTTGTTTTTTTATGGGTAAGAGCAACATTACCTAGATTTAGATATGATCAACTAATGAGATTAGGTTGGAAAGTATTTTTGCCTTTATCATTGCTTTGGGTGTTTATAACTTCAACAGTTTTGGTATTTTTTGATTTATTACCAAAGGTTGCAGGATAAAATGATAAAATTAATAATAAATAGAATTAAATATTTCTTTTTAGCAGACATCTTAAAAGGTTTATATCTAACTTTTAGAAGAATATTTAAACCATCTGTGACCATAAATTATCCATATGAGAAGGCTCCGCTAAGTCCTAGGTTTAGAGGCGAACACGCTCTCAGAAGATATCCAAATGGCGAAGAGAGATGTATAGCTTGTAAACTATGTGAAGCAGTTTGTCCAGCGTTAGCCATTACTATAGAAGCTGAGGAAAGACATGATGGAAGTAGAAAAACTACTAAGTATGACATAGATATGACTAAATGTATTTATTGTGGTCTTTGTCAAGAAGCTTGTCCAGTTGATGCAATAGTTCAAGGACCTAACTATGAATTTGCAACTGAAACTCATGAAGAGTTAATTTATAATAAAGAAAAATTATTAGATAATGGAGATAGATGGGAACTAGCTCTACAAAAAAATATAAATTCGGATGCAGAGTATAGGTAGAAAATAACATGAACATTTTCTTTTTAATATTTTCTACAATTACAGTATTGTCATCTATAGCAGTTATTAGTTCTAGAAATCCAGTGCATTCAGTGCTTTTTTTAATATTAGCTTTTGTAAACTCAGCGGGTATTTTTGTATTAGCAGGAGCTGAATTCTTAGCGATGATATTGCTTATAGTATATGTAGGAGCAGTAGCAGTATTATTTTTGTTTGTAGTTATGATGTTAAATATTAATTTAGATGAAATCAAAAATCAGATTAAAAAATACTTTTACTCAAGTTTGTTAGTAGGATCAGTGCTTTTAGCCGAACTTATATTTTCCTTCAGTAATTTAGATATGATAAGAGATAAAAAGGTAGATTCAAATAAAATTAACGAGTTAACTAATACACATCAGATAGGGAAAGTTATGTACACAGATTATTTTTTTGTATTTCAACTTTCTGGTTGTATTTTATTAGTAGC
>NZIN01000035.1 GCA_002689905.1 Rickettsiales bacterium | reverse complement strand
TGATTAATTTTAAGAAATTTTATTTTACTATTACAATTTTACTTACGTTCATTATTTTCATTAAGGAGGGTCAGACTAACACTCTTTATGAAACTTTGGAAAAAGTATATACAAATAGCCCGTTATTAAAAAGCAATAGATTAAAGCTAGAAGCAATAAACGAAGAATTATCCAAGGCAATTAGTAAAAATAGGCCAGAAATAAATATCTATGGTAGTATAGGAGTAGATAATACGACTACTATTAATACTTCAAATGTTGAAAAAAAAACAAATAATAACCCTAAATCTATTAGCCTAGAAGTAAGTCAAAATTTATATGACTTTGGGAGAACAAAAAGTAAAATAGACATAGCTGATGCTATGATATTTGCTCAAAGAGCAGACTTAAAACATCAAGAGCAAAAAATTCTCATAGATGCTACTAAAACCTATCTCAGGCTTTTAGCTTTTATTGAAATTAATAAATTAGCAAAAAATAACTTATTAGTTTTAAGAAAACATTACGAAGCAACAAATAATAAATTTATGGTAGGCGAAGCAACATCTACTGATTTATCTTTAGCCAAGGCGAGATTTTTAAAAGCTAGATCTGATGAAATAAAGTCTAAAGGTGATATAGAAAAGGAAAAATCTAAATATTTTTCTGTAGTTGGCAGTGAAGCCCCTAACAAACTAATTTTTCCTGAAGAAAGATTTGCATTGCCTTTAAAACTAAAAGAAATAACTAGAAACACCTTAAAAGAAAATCCAGAAATAATTGCTAGTGGTTTTAGAAAGAAAACTTCGTTTTATAAAGTTTCATCTGAAGCATCACAGCTTCTACCTTCATTAGATTTAAACCTTACAGCTCAAAATGCATGGGCTCCAAATACCTTTTTTGATGAATATGAAAACTATAAAATGGAATTAAGTTTAAAAATACCTTTATATAAAGGAGGTTATCAGCATTCAAGTGTTAGACAGAAAAAGAAAGAAGCTTTACAGAATTCTAGGATTTTAGATTACAATATTAAAAAAGCTTTAAAAGAATCAGAAATTTTATGGATTGATTTAAAAAGCTTAGAAGCACAAATTAGTTCTATTGAGGCATCTATTGAGGCAAATGAAATGGCACTTCAGGGCGTAAAAAAAGAAAATGAATTAGGCTCCAGAACTGTTTTAGACGTACTGGATGCGGAACAGGTACTGCTTGAGGAAAAAGTTGAAATTATTAAAGCTAGAAGAGATAAATTTGAAACTATTTTTAGCCTTGCTGCTCAGATGGGAAGGTTATCTGTTGAAAGTTTAAATTTACAAGTCAAGACATATGATTATACAAAAAACTATCAGTCTGTAAAAAACTTATGGCTAGGGTTTGATGAGTAATATATTTTGAGTTATATTTAATTATGGAAAAAGAAAGTTCAGATATAAAAGAAACACTAAAGCAAATAAAAGATTCTATTAATGATAAGAATAATTCAATTAATACTAATGATGAATATATACTTCTTGATAAAATTGTTTCTAAAAAAAAATCACTTAAAATAAATAGGACTGAAAGAGTATTACCTAAAAAAAATGATGATAATATAAAAGCATATACTGCGGGTAAGAGTTCAGAGTTAAAGAAAAATATTAAAAATGAGAAAAAAAAAACTATCAATAAGGAAAATTCTTCAAAAAATATTAGCAAAGACCCTGTAGCAGCTTTAGTAGATAGAGAGATAAAGCCTATTATAAAGAAATGGATTAGCAAAAACTTAAAATCATTTGTCAAAACTATAGTTATTGAAGAAATGAAACTTATATCTAAAGCCACTCAAAAGCATAAATAAATAAATTATGGCAGTAAGACCAATTGAAAAAAAACCTGATCATTCAGTATTAGAAGAAAGCTTATATAAATCTTGGTTAGATGTAGGTTTATTTGCATCAAAAACTTCCAAAAGTAATAATAACTTCTCCATAATAATGCCTCCTCCTAATGTTACTGGTACTCTGCATATAGGGCATGCTTTAAATATGACAATCCAAGATATATTGATTAGATTTTGGAGAATGAATGGCAAAGATGTTTTATGGCAACCTGGTACTGATCATGCTGGTATAGCAACGCAAAAAATTGTTGAAACTAAACTGCATAATGAAAAAAATATTAATAAGAAAGACATAGGAAAAACAAGGTTTTTAAAGGAAATATGGGATTGGAAAGAAGAATCAGGGAATAAAATAATTAATCAGATTAAAAGATTAGGGGCATCTCCAGATTGGGAAAGATTAAGGTTTACATTAGATAATGAAATGACTAATGCTGTTACTCATGCATTCATTGAACTTTATAAAAAAGGTTTTATTTATAGAGATAAAAGGCTAGTAAATTGGGATATTAGTTTACAAACGGCTGTTTCAGATCTTGAAGTAGAGCAAATAGAAAGAGAAGGAGAGTTTTTTTATTTAAAATATTTTTTGGAAGATAAATCAGAATTCTTAACTGTTGCTACAACAAGACCAGAAACTTTATTTGGAGATCAGTGTCTTGCAGTTAATTCACATGATGAAAGATATAAAAAATTTATTGGTAAAAAAGTTTTTATTCCTATTACTAATGAATTGATACCAATAATATCTGATGAAAGTGTTGACCAAGAAAAAGGAAGTGGAGTTTTAAAAATTACACCTGCACATGATTTTAATGATTATAAAGTAGGAAAGAAGAATAATTTAAAACTTAAAGTTATATTTGATAAATATGGAAAACTAAATCAGAATGTACCCTTAAAGTATCAAGGTGTAGATAGAATAAAGTCTAGAAAATTGATACTAGAAGACTTAAATGAAAATGATAACCTATTAAAAATTGAAAAAATTCAACATGCGGTACCTTATGGAGATAGGTCTGGTTCTATAATAGAACCCTACTTAACAGATCAATGGTTTCTAAATGTAAAACCTCTTGCAGATCAGGTAGTTAACAGGGTCAAAGAAGGAGAGACTAAATTTTTTCCAAGTTCATGGAGTAATACTTTTTTTTCTTGGATGGATGATATAGAGCCGTGGTGTATATCTAGACAAATATGGTGGGGCCACAGAATACCAATATGGTATGGGCCAGATGGAAATACTTTTTATGCAAATAATCAAGAGGAGGCTCAAAAAAAAGCAGATAAATTTTATAATAAAAATACAGTGCTAAGACAAGAGACTGACGTTTTAGACACTTGGTTTTCTTCAGCCTTATGGCCCATGTCAACTCTAGGATGGCCGAATGAAAAAGATAACTATTATAAAAAGTACTTTCCTACAAGTTTGTTAGTCACAGGTTTTGATATTATATTTTTTTGGGTAGCTAGAATGATGATGATGTCAGTTTATTTTACTAATAAAATGCCATTCAAAGAGGTTTATATTCATGCTTTAGTTAGAGACAAAGATGGTAATAAGATGTCCAAATCAAAAGGTAATGTTATAAACCCTCTAAGGATTATTGATAAATTTGGTGCAGACGCCTTAAGGTTTACTCTTTCCTTGATGGCTGCTCAGGGTAGAGATATTAAATTATCTGAAGATAACGTATTGATTAACAGAAATTTTATTACAAAAATTAGAAGTGCTTACAATTATTTAAATAAAAATAAATGTTTTGAAAAAACTCCAAAAAAAGTAGAAAATTTAATATTAGATGAGAATATTTGGATATCAAAATTACTTAACGATTATATTCTTAGTATAGAAAAAAATATTAAAAATTATAAGTTTAATGAAGCTGCTAAAGACATTTATAAGTTTGTAAAAAGTATATTCTGTGATTGGTATTTAGAATTTATTAAAATAAATTTAAATAAAAAAAATAATAAGGTTATCAAAGAAGAAATACAGTTTTGCGCAAAACAAGTATTTATAAACATACTAAAAATTGCACATCCATTTATGCCTTTTACAACTGACGATATTTTTGTTAATTATTTGGGTTATAAAGACTATTTATCAAAACAGTCTTGGCCTTCAATTAAATACAAAGACTTATCGAAAAAAAAATTTAGCAGTATAAATGATTTAATGAAAATTATAACTTCATGTAGGAATATTAAAGCAAACTTAAAAATAGAACCTAGAGTAATTATTGACATTTATTATATAACACTAGAAAATATTAATGTAGATTATATTAAAAAATATGAAGAATATATTAATGTATTGGGAAGAGTAAAACTTATTAATACAACTATAGATAATGAAGTTAGTAAAAACTTTATGAAATTCGTGAATGATAAGCTTGTATTTTATGTTGATAGAAATAATATAGAAAATGAAAATTTACTTAGCAAAGACATGAATATTCTTAATGAGCAGTTATTAAATATAAATAAAGATATAACAGTTTTAAAAAATAAAGTTGAAAATAAAGAATTTATTAATAAAGCACCTTTGCATGTAGTAGAAAAGTTTAAAAAGAAAATGAAAGATAAAAAACTTTTGAAGGATAAAATTCTTAACCAAATAAATTCTTTGTAAAAAGGAGAGATAATGAAAAAATTTGATAAATCTAAATTACCTAGTAGGTATACAAGTATTGGACCTAGCAGTGCACCTCATAGATCTTATTATTATGCAATGGGTATGACAAAAAAACAAATTAATCAACCATTTGTTGGTGTAGTTAGTACTTGGAATGAATCTGCGCCTTGTAATATTACACTCAGAAGACAAGCACAGGCAGTAAAAAAAGGAGTATTGGATGCAGAAGGAACTCCAAGAGAATTTACAACAATTACTGTAACAGATGGAATTGCTATGGGACATCAAGGTATGAAAGCTTCTTTAGCCAGCAGAGAGGCAATTGCAGATAGTATTGAATTAAGCGTAAGAGGACATTCTTATGACAGTTTAGTTGGTTTAGCTGGTTGTGATAAGGCTTTACCGGGAGTTATGATGGCAATGTTAAGATTAAATATCCCTTCAGTGTTTATCTATGGAGGTTCAATTTTGCCGGGAAAATATAAAGGTAAAGATATTACTGTTCAGGATGTATTTGAAGCTGTTGGAAACTTCTCAGGAGGATCTATTAACGAAAAAGATTTAGAAGACATTGAAAAAGTAGCTTGTCCTTCTGCTGGAAGCTGTGGCGGACAATTTACAGCAAATACAATGGCTTGTGTATCTGAGGCTTTAGGCCTTGCATTACCAAATTCTACAATGGCTCCAGCACCATATGAAAGTAGAGATGAATATGCGTATGAGGCTGGAAAAGTTGTTATGGAATGCATTAAAAATAAAATTAGACCTAGAGATATTGTGACATTAGATTCTTTAGAAAATGCAGCTAGAGCAGTTGCTGCATCTGGTGGATCTACTAACGCTGCATTACATTTACCTGCTATGGCTCATGAAGCAGGAATAAAGTTTGATTTATTTGATGTTGCTGAAATATTTAGATCTACTCCTTATATAGCAGACTTAAAACCAGGAGGTAAATTTGTAGCTAAAGATTTATATGAGGCTGGAGGTGTACCAGTGTTATTAAAAGCCCTTGCTGAAGGAGGTTTTCTTAATATGAACTGCTTAACCGTAACAGGTAAAACATTAAAAGAGAACTTAGAAAATATTAAATTTTCTGATACTCAAAAAGTTATAAGAAATATTAGCAATCCTATTACTAAAACAGGTGGAGTGGTTGGATTAAAAGGTAACATTGCTGAGGAAGGAGCAATTGTTAAAGTTGCTGGAATGACTAGATTATTTCATCAAGGTCCAGCCAAAGTTTTTGACAGTGAAGAAGAGGCTTATGAAGCAGTGCAAAATAAAGATTATAAAGAAGGAGATGTAATTGTAATTAGATATGAAGGTCCTAAAGGAGGACCAGGTATGAGAGAAATGTTAGCCACAACCTCGGCAATCTATGGTCAAGGAATGGGAGATAAAGTAGCTTTAATAACGGATGGTAGATTTTCTGGTGCTACTAGAGGCTTTTGTATAGGTCATGTAGGTCCAGAAGCCGCAGTTGGAGGAAACATTGCATTAATTAAAGATGGAGACATAATAAAAATTGATGCTGACAAAGGTATTTTGGAAGTGAATTTAACTGATGCCGAACTGGTGTCTAGAAAAAAGTTGTGGGCTCCTAAAAAGCATAATTATCAATCTGGAGATTTATGGAAATATTCACAACTTGTAGGATCCGCTTTAAATGGGGCTGTTACACATCCTGGGGCAGAAAAAGAGGAGTTTTGTTATGCTGATATTTAAAATATCATAGCAAAATTTTTATCTTATCGTTTATATTTAATTGCTTTAATAGATTAATAAGACAATTTTTCTTTAGTGCTACACAGCCAGCAGTGGGTGTTAAATTTTCTTTAGCTATATGCATAAAAATTGCACTTCCTTTACCTTTTAAAATTGGATTATAATTATAATTAATAACTAAAAATATATCATAAGTGTTATTTTCCTTAAATAATTGTTCACAAGATATATCTCTAAAATTTATTAATTGATTGTAATATTTACTTGGTGAGTGGTCAGACCAAAACATATTTGATTTAATTGGTATAGCTTTGAAATTACTATCAATATTGTTAATTCTATCTCTGCGAAAATACAATGATCCCAATGAAAATGTGCCTGCTGGTGTACAACCATCACCTTCTTTTTTATTTTCTGATATTCCATTTTTTCCTAAAGCACATTTATATATTTGATTTTTGTAGTACAACTCTCCGTTCTTATTAACAATAATCATATATCTATTTCAAGACATATAGGAGTGTGGTCAGAAGGCTTAATCCATTTACGCGGTTCTTTATCAACATAAACTTTATTAGTAATATCCATTGCATAAGGAGATAATAAAAAATGATCAATTCTTACCCCTATATCATTTGTAAAGGACTGTCCATAATCCCAATAAGTGAAGCCAGGCTTATCTGGATAAAGAGTTCTATATGCATCATAATAGCCTTTATTTAGTAAATTTTTATATATATTTTTAACTTCATTTTTATAAATAGCGTCTTCATATAAAAGAGTTTCATCTGCTGTGTCTAAACTAGTTGGACAAATATTAAAATCTCCACCTAATATAGTAAACTCTTCTAATTCAAATAATTTAGCAGCATGTTCTTTAAACTTTTCCAACCAACTAAGTTTATAAGTAAATTTTTCTGAATTAATGGGGTTACCATTCGGTGCATATATAGATGCTATTCTAATCCCTTTATTTTCTAAATTAACCCAGGCTTCGATATATCTGGCTTGATCATCGTTTTTAAAATTTGGTAAATTACATTCTATATCCGAAACAGGAAATTTAGAAAGTATTGCAACGCCATTGTATGCTTTTTGACCCATAGTTATAAAATTATAATTAAGTTCTTCTATTTCTTCTCTAGGAATATTTTCTTCGTTAGCTTTTAACTCTTGCAGTAATAATAAATCAGGATTTTTGTTTCTTAGCCATTTTATGATTAAAGGAAGTCTAGCTCTTATAGAATTAACATTCCAAGAAGCAATAGTTAACTTTGTCATATTGAGAAAGAAGACCCACAGCCACAACTTGATTTAGCAATGGGGTTAGATACTAAAAACTGAGAGTTAGTTAAACTTTCTATCCAATCTATTGAAGAATCTTTAATATAATTTAATGAAATTTTATCTGTTACAAATATATTTTTGTTATTTTCTTTTACTAATATTATATCACTTGTACTATCACAACATTTATCTATAGAAAATTTATATGAAAACCCTGAACATCCTCCACTATCCACTAATATTCTTACAAAAGACTTTTCTTCTTCCTCTGACAATATTTTTTTAAACTGCTTTATAGCATTAGCAGTTACACTAATTAATTTTTTATTTTTATTAGAAGTTTTATCCATAATAAGTATATAATAGCAAAGGTTAATTATTACAATGTTAAATAAAAAATTTTCTACAGACTCTAAGACTAGTAAAGGAAGACTTTATAATGAGAAAGAAGATACAAATAGGTCTATATATCAAAGAGACAGGGATAGAGTAATTCATTCTGCAGCTTTTAGAAGACTAGAACATAAAACACAAGTATTTGTTCATCATGAAGGTGACCACTATAGATCAAGACTAACTCACAGCATTGAGGTTAGCCAAATAGCTAGATCTATAGCAAGAATGTTAGCATTAGATGAGGATTTATCAGAAGTTATCGCACTAGCTCATGACCTAGGGCATACTCCTTTTGGACATGCTGGAGAAGAAGCATTAAATAAGGCAATGCTTAGTTATGGTGGTTTTGATCATAATGCTCAAACGTTAAGAATTATTTCTTATTTAGAAAAAAAATACTTTGATTTTGATGGTCTTAATTTAACTTGGGAAGCACTTGAAGGAATAGTAAAGCATAATGGTCCATTAGATAAAAACAAGTTACCATTTGCAATTAAAGATTATATCAGTCAAGGAATGGATCTTGAGATAGATACATGGTGTGGCCCTGAAGCCCAAGTAGCTGCCTTGTCTGATGACATAGCATATTTTAGCCACGATTTTGAAGATGGTGTCAGAGCTAATTTTTTTACTATTGAGGAGATAGTAAACTCTTTTTCTATATTAGATGAATTTAAAGATCAACTTAAGGAAAAGTTTCACAAGTTTTCTGTTAAAAGAATAGTAAATGAAGTAAGAAGACTTATTATTTCTAAAATGATTGATGATTTAATTAATCAAACAAAATTTAATATAGATAAATTTAAACCTGAAAGTACCAATGATGTTAGATTATTAGATCAACCTTTAATAATTTTCTCTAATGGAATGAAAAAAAATATGAAAGAAATTAGAGAGTTTCTTACTACGAAAATGTATAAACATTCAGAAATAAATAGAATGACAAGTAAACCTAAAAGAATAGTTTCTGATCTATACAAAATATACAGTGAAGAACCAGATTGTTTGCCTTATGAGTGGAGGAATAGTTACAATAATTCATTAGATATTTTTTCTAAAAACAGAATTATAGCTGACTATATTGCAGGAATGACAGATAGATTTGCTATAAACGAACATAAAAAACTTTTTGATTTTAATAAAGGTTGGTAATGAATATTTATAATGAAATAAGGCATTTAATTATAGAGGTTATTAAAAATAATATTGAGGGTATAAATCAAAGTACTTTAGATTTAATAACGTGTGAACAACCTAAAAACCTAAAGTTTGGTGATTTATCTTCGAATGCTCTTATGATTTTAGGAAAAAAAAATAAAATAGATGTTAAGAGTATAGAGGATGTAGTTATTTCTGAATTAAACTCAAAAAAATTATTTGAAAAAGTTACTTATATAAAACCTGGTTTTATAAATTTTACATTAAAAAAAAGTATATGGTATGATATTATGATTCATATTTTAAAACACAATAGTTTTGGATTCCGTAATATTGGATTAAATAAAAAAGTAATTCTAGAGTTCATATCAGCAAACCCAACAGGACCATTACATGTAGGACACTTAAGAGGTGCAGTTTTTGGAGATGTGTTAGCAAACTTGATGCAAAAGAGTGGCTATAAGGTCGCTAAAGAATATTATGTTAATGATATAGGCAATCAGATAGAAGTTTTATACTTAACTGTAAAATATCATATTGAAAACAAACTTAATAAGGAACATTTAAAGCAACCTGAAGAAATGTATCATGGAGAATATTTGAAATATATTGCTGATGAGATAATAGCAAACGAAGATTATAAAAAAGATAAAAATCTCATTAAAAAAATAATTATTGATAAAGTTTTAAAATTAATTAGAAGAGACTTAAATAATTTAGGAATAGTTTTTGATAATTTTATTTCTGAAAAAAACATTCATGAAAAAGGAATGCTGAATGATGTTATAGATAACCTTAATAAAAAAAATCTTTTATTTACAGGCTATTTAGAAAAACCGAAGGGTATTAAAGATAAAGATTGGAAACCAAAGAAACAGCTTATTTTTAAGTCTTCTAGTTATGGAGATGATAACGATAGGGCTATTAAAAAAAATGATGGTAACTGGACTTACTTTGCATCAGATATTGCTTATCATCATTATAAAGTATCAAGAGGTTTTAATGAAATCATTAATGTTTGGGGTGCGGATCACGCAGGTTATATAAAAAGAATAAATGCTTCTTTGCTTGCACTTGGTCATAATAAAATTACTTTTGATGTAAAATTGTGTCAGATAGTAAATTTATTGGAAAATAACAAAAGTGTAAAAATGTCAAAGAGGTCTGGAAACTTCATACTTATCGATGATATTTTAAAGAAGATAGATAAAGATGTTGTTAGGTTTTTTATGCTGATTAGGAAAAATGATGCCCATTTGGATTTTGATTTAAAAAAGTGTTTAGAGGAGACAAAAGAAAATCCAATATTTTATATTCAATATGCTATAGCTAGAATTAATTCAGCTAATAAATTTTTTACAGAAAAAGGGTTAAAATTTAGAGGCTTTAACGAGAAACTATTTAATAAATTAAATGATAATGAAATAGGTTTATTAAAAAAACTTTCATTATGGCCTAAAGTAATTGAAAACTCAGTTTTTTATAAAGAACCTCATAGGGTAGTTTATTATTTAATTGACCTAGCAGGGTTACTGCATAATTACTGGAGTATGGGTAAATTAGATATTGATTTAAGAGTTATTAATGAAAATGATAACGATGTTACTGAGGCTAGGCTCACCCTTTTAAACGTGATTAGTAAAGTAATAAGATCTGGCTTAGATGTTTTAGCTATACAACCAATGGAGAAAATGTGAAGTTAATCAGTTTCAAAACTTTTCTAGTTATTATTGCATTTATAAACTTATTACTTTTACTCTGGTCGTTGGGTTATATTAAAATCTTTCAAAATAATCTTAGTAACAACACAAAAGTTTCAACTATTTACCCAAAACATGAATTTAAAAAAACTCTTCCACCCCAAGATGATAATTTTCCAAATGAAAACAGTAATGTTTGGAAAGCATTCGAGAATAATATTGAATTACCTAAAAAGTTAGAAACTGAAAGTAATACTGATAAAAATAATAAAGAAAAAATTAAAACTTCTGAAGCTATACCTCTAGAAAAAAATAATAACTTAAAGGCGAAAAAATTACAAAAAGGGATAGATGTTGATCAAGAAATTTTAAATAAAGAAAATATACCTAAAGAAGAAATTTTAGAAAACGTTTCTAAAACTGAAAAGAATATTAAATCTAAATTAAACACTTCGGATAAAGAAAAGAAAATAGAAAGTAAAGAAGTTAATAAAGGTAATACCCGTTTTACTTTATATGTTCAAGTAGCATCATTATCAAAAAAGAAATTAGTAAATGAAGAATGGGTAAGATTAAAAAGAAAACATTCAGAAAGTTTAATGAATTTAAATTATATCATAGAAGAAATTAATTTAAAAAATAATAAAACATTTTTTAGACTATTAGTTGGTGAGTTTAATAATAATTCTTCTGCAGAAAGATTATGTACAAGCTTAAAAATAACTAGTAGTTGTATTATTAAAAAAATATCAAAATGACTAGATCGGCTATAATTATAGGTGTAAAGAGTTATGTGTTAAGTAAAAATGAAAAGGAATTTTTAAATGAAAAAAAACCTTTAGGCATCATACTATTTAGAAGAAATATTAAAGATAAATCACAAGTTATCAAATTAACAAATTTGATTAGAGAGATGCTAGGCAGAAATGCAATGATACTTATTGACCAAGAAGGAGGAAGGGTTAATCGTTTAAATAATGATGTATGGGATCAATATCCAGCAGCAAGTTTCTTCGGTAATATAGCAAAACACAGCATAAAAAAAGCTAGAAAAGTTACATATAATAACTTTAAAAGTATAGCAAAAACATTAAAAGAGTTAGGTATAAATTATAATTGTGCTCCTGTATTAGATCTTAAAATAAAAGGAGCAAGCAATGTAATAGGCAATAGAGCCTTTGATAGAAATTCTGAAATAGTTAGTTTATTATCACTGGAGGCCTCTAAAGGAATGTTATCCGAAGGAGTTTTGCCGATATTAAAGCATATTCCTGGACATGGAAGAGCTAAAGTAGATAGTCATCTTGAACTTCCTATTATTAAATCAAATTATAATAGTTTAAAAGATGATTTTTATCCTTTTATTAAATTAAATAAGATGCCTTTAGCTATGATAGCTCATATAAAGTATAATTATTTAGATGCTAATAATTGTGCTACATACTCAAAATT
The DNA here is from genome assembly GCA_002689905.1 of Rickettsiales bacterium. GTDB lineage: Bacteria > Pseudomonadota > Alphaproteobacteria > TMED109 > TMED109 > TMED131. The sequence continues at coordinate 49 of NZIN01000035.1, read as the reverse complement.
TTTAATAAATAAAGTTATTAAACAAGAAATAGGGTTTAAAGGTATTTTA
>NZIN01000034.1 GCA_002689905.1 Rickettsiales bacterium | reverse complement strand
TTTTGAGTTTTTTATAGCTTTGAGTATATTTAAAGATAATTGTTTACTTCCAAATAATGCGTAATTAGCAACATTTATTTTTTTTTGTCCTGTTAATGCTATCATATAGTGAAATGAAGGTATTATATTATACAAACATGAACAAATGACAGAAAACTTAGAATGAGCATGAACAATAGCATTCAACTGACTATTTTTATATATATCTAGATGAAACGGCCATTCGGATGAAGGTTTTTTATTTTTTTCTGAATCTCCATTCATTGAAACAAATACTATATCTTTTTCTATAAGTTCAGAGTTTCTTTTCCCAGATGGAGAGATTAAAAAACCATTAGTATTTTTATTTTTATATCTTATTGATAAATTTCCTGATCTATTAGGAGAAAAATTACTTTTACTGAATAGTTTAGATAGCCTGACTATTTCTTTTCTTTTGTTTATTTTATTCATTTTTTAATTTTAATATTTGATTTTTATTAGCATTCAAAATACCTCTATCTGTAATTAATTTTGTTATAAGTTTTTTAGGAGTTATATCAAAAGCAGGATTATAAGCTTTACTTTGATTTGGATATATATCTATTTTTCTTAATTCATTATTTTCATCTAATCCGGTAACTTTACGAAGTTCATCTGCATTACGCTCTTCTATAATAATATCCTTAAAGTGCTTTGTTTTCCAATCTATTGTACTTAAGGGTATTGCAACGTAAAAAGGAATTTTAAATTCTTTTGCTACTAGAGCCTTTAAAAATGTTCCAATTTTATTTACAACATCACCTGATACAATTACTCTATCTGCTCCAACGATACACAAATCTATTAGCCCTCTTTGCATTAGAATTCCTGCTGCGTTATCAGTTATAATTGTATTTTCCACTCCTTCATTATTCAGCTCATAACTAGTTAACGATGCACCTTGATTTCTTGGTCTGGTTTCATCTACCCAAACATGGATATTTAATTTATTTTTTTTCGCATAATATATGGGAGCTGTTGCTGTTCCCCAATCAATGGTTGCCAGCCAACCAGCATTACAATGTGTAAGTATATTAACTTTACCTTTTATTTTATGTATTTTTTCTATTAACTTTAACCCTCTCTTACCTATACTTTTACATTTTTCTATATCATCTTCACAAATTTTATTTGCTTCTTTTAATAGATTTTCTTCTATACTATTTTCAGATAAATTTTCGATAATTTTTGATAGCATTCTATCAACGGCCCAAAATAAGTTAATAGCAGTAGGTCTTGTAGATTTAATTATTAAAGCAGCTTCATTTATTTTGCTTTTGTCTTTTAATTCTCTATAAGCTAAATAAATTCCGTATGCTGCGGTTGCTCCTATAAGAGGTGCACCTCTCACCTGCATAGTTTTTATTGCAATTACTACTTCATTTAAATTAGTTAAAGAAATAATATCTAAACTAAAAGGAAGTTTAGTTTGATCTATTATTTTTACAACATTGAGTTCTTTATCAAACCAAATAGTTCTATAATATTTATTATTTATAAGCATGTTTATTTAATATAATATAATTTTTATGTTAAAAATATTATAAAAAGGACTTTTATGAATGATAACCAAATTAGTGCTAATAAAAGTAAATTTAATCCTTTGAATACGGTATGTGTTATTACAGGAGGATCAAGTGGAATAGGCTCAGCTTTAATAAAGGAATTAAAACAAAGAAATGCTAAAGCAGTAGTTAATATTGATCTAAATAACAATAATAACATTGCAACTGATTTTTATAAATGTAATGTTGGAAACAGTGATGAAATGAAAGATGTATTACAACTAATTCATAAAAAGTATCAAAATATTGATTTATTTTGCAGTAATGCAGGAATTGCAGAAGATGATGATGGACTTGCTACAGCTGAACATTGGGATTCTATTTGGAAAGTTAACGTTTTACAACATACTAACGCGGTCAGAGAGTGTATATCTAATATGATTAAAAATAAAAAAGGATGGTTTCTTATTACTGCGTCTGCTGCCGGTTTACTATCACAGGTAGGATCTGCTACTTATTCTACTACAAAGCATGCTTCAGTTGGATTTGCTGAATGGTTGGCTATTACATATGGTAATTTTGGAATTGGTGTTAGTTTGTTGTGTCCTCAAGGAGTAAATACTCCAATGACAGAAGGTTTAAAAAATGGTGGTGTAGCTGGTATAAATGGAATGCTCGAACCTGAACAGGTTGCTAAAATTACTTTAGATCAGATGGCTCAAGGTAAATTTTTAATTACACCCCATGATATTGTAAAAAAGTATATTAAAATAAAAGCTGAAAATACCGATAAATGGATTATTGGAATGCGGAAACTCTACGATAAATATATTAAAAAAGGATAATATTTACAAAGTTTTTTTTTAATATAAAATTTTAACATGTTTCATAGAAAAATTTTTAATGAAGAACAAGATTACTTTAGAGAAACCGCTTCTAAATTTGTGGATAAAGAAATACTTCCATATCACAAAAAATGGGAAAAAGATGGTTTTGTTCCAAAAGAGTTATGGTTAAAAGCAGGTAGTGTAGGGCTTTTATGTCCTAATGTACCTAAAGATTATGGTGGGATAAATGGTGATTTTAGATTCAATGTAATAATTATAGAAGAATTAGCAAGAATAGGTGCAACAGGCCCGGGATTTGCTGTACACTCAGATATAGTGACACCTTATTTAGTCAATTATTGCACTAAAGATCAAAAGAAAAAATATCTTCCTAAAATGGTGAAAGGTGAAATCATTACAGCTATAGCTATGACTGAACCAGGTACAGGTTCTGATCTTCAAAATATAAAAACTCATGCTGTTATAAATAATGATCATTTGATATTGAATGGTTCAAAAACCTTTATTACAAATGGAAAAAATGCGGATTTAGTTTTAGTAGTTGCAAAAACTGATAAGTCTAAAAAAGCTAAAGGAATTTCAATAGTTTTATGTGAGGCAGGAACAGAAGGATTTAATAAAGGAAAAAATCTCGATAAAATAGGAATGAAAGCTCAAGATACATCAGAACTTTTTTTTCAAGATGTAAAACTACCTTTAAATAATATTTTAGGTAATTCTGGACAAGGATTTGCTCAACTTATGGATGAGCTTCCTCAAGAAAGGCTTTCTATTGCAGTTACAGCAATCTCCTCTGCTGAAGCAGCTTTGAATTGGACTATTTCTTATACAAAAGAAAGAGAAGCTTTTAATACTAAAATAATAGATTTTCAAAATACTAAATTCACTTTAGCAAAATTAAAATCAGAGCTTTTGGTTGCTAGAACTTTTATAGACAGATGTATAGATGAACATATTAATAATAACTTTTCTGCAGAAGACGGTGCAATTGCAAAATTATGGTGTACTGAATTACAATTTAAGGTTATGGACGAATGCTTACAACTATTTGGTGGTTATGGATATATGCAAGAGTATCCTATAGCAAAAGCATTTATGGACGCCAGGGTTCAAAGAATTTATGGGGGAACTAACGAGATAATGAAAGAAATTATTGGTAGAAATTTATAGGAGGAAAACATGAATGAAGCTTATATATATGATGCTATTAGAACACCAAGAGGAAAAGGTAAAAAAAATGGAGCTTTACATCAAATAACTCCTATAAAGCTTGCTTCTAAAACTTTAAAAAAATTAAAAGAAAGAAATAATTTAGATACTAGTCTTTTAGATGATGTAGTACTAGGGTGCGTTCATCCAGTAAAAGAACAAGGATCTGATATAGCAAGAGTAGCAGTATTAGATGCAGATTATGATCAATCTGTTCCGGGAACTCAAGTAGATAGATTTTGTGCCTCAGGACTTGAAGCTTGTAATATAGCAGCTGCTCAGGTGCTTAGTGGGCAATCAGATATGACTATAGGTGGAGGTGTAGAGTCAATGTCTAGAGTTCCAATGGGAAGTGCTGGTGGTGCATGGATGACTGACCCCTCTGTAGCTTTTAAAACGTATTTTGTTCCTCAAGGCATATCTGCAGACCTTTTGGCTACTAAATATAATTATAGCAGAGATGACGTTGATTTATTTGCTGTAAATTCACAAAAAAAAGCTAACAGAGCACAAGAAGAGAATTATTTCAATAAAAGTATAATAGATATATGTGATCAAAATGGTGACCTTATGCTTAAACATGATGAATTAGTTAGAAAAGATACAACCATGCAAAGTTTAGCCTCATTGGATCCTTCTTTTGAAAAGATAGGTAAAGAAACAGGCTTAGATGAAATTGCACTAATGAAATATCCTGAAAATACAAAAATTAATCATGTTCATCACGCTGGTAATTCATCTGGTATAGTAGATGGTGCTTCAGCAGTATTAATTGGTAATAAATATATAGGAGATAAATTAGGACTTAAACCAAGAGCAAAGATTAAAGCATTTTCATCAGTAGGTACTGAGCCAACTATAATGCTTACAGGGCCTGAACATGCAACTAAAAAAGTATTTGATAGGGCTAAAATGAATGCCAGTGATATTGATTTATTTGAGGTTAATGAAGCATTTGCCGCTGTAGTTTTAAGATACATAGATGCTATAGGTATTAGTGATGATATTGTGAATGTGAATGGAGGAGCTATAGCTATGGGTCATCCATTAGGTGCTACAGGCGCGATGTTATTAGGTACAATACTCGATGAATTAGAAAGAAGAAATTTATCTACTGGATTAATCACTTTATGTGTAGGGGCTGGGATGGGAACTGCTACTATTATAGAAAGAGTGTAAATGTCTTTAGTCAAATTTAAGTTAAGTAGAGACTTTTCTACCTTAAAAATCATAGGTTCGGATTTTAATCTAAAAGTACTTAAAGATTTACACACTATAATAAATAAAATTAATAAAAAAGATTATATTGAAGAAGTAAAGATAATAGGAAATTTCAATACTAAACTACTTATTGAAGATACCTTTACCAAAAAAAATGATTTGGATAAAATTTTATTTTTATCACAATCTATAACAAAAACTATTGAAAGTAGTAATATTAAATTTACTTCTTTCATTAATGGTATTACAAAAGGACCGGCTATGGAAATTGCACTATCATGCAATTTTATTAAAGCTGAGAAAGAGAGTGTTATTGACTTTGATATTATTAATAAAGGTTATATACCCTTTCTTGGAACTATTCAGAGACTTATAAGAATTTTAGGATATAAAAAAACACTACATGCTTTATTAATAGATAAATTTATAGGTTTTGCAGATGCATCAAAACTTGAAATCATAAACAATCAACAAGATAATATAAATAAAATAATCAAGAAAAATTTTTTTTGGGATCATTCTTTTACTAATACATTTATATTTTTTAATTCTAAAATTCATAGTAAATATAAAAATAAAAAACCTTGTTATAATGCAATATTATCAATTATTTTTGAAGGCTCCATATGTCAATACGAAGAAGGTTTATCCATAGAAAAAAGATGGCTTAAATGGTTGATCCTTAATAAACACTCTTCTTTAGAAGTTTAAATAATAATCTAAGTTTTCTCATTAAAAATTAAAGCTACAGAATTTATGCAATATCTTAGGCCCGTTGGTTTTGGGCCATCAGGAAATAAGTGGCCTAAATGAGAATTACAACTAGCACACTTTACTTCTACTCTTTTCATACCAAAACTGTTGTCTTCTAACTCTTTAACTGCTTTTTTTTCTACTGATTGATAAAAAGAGGGCCACCCTGTACCAGAGTCAAATTTATGTTTTGAGGAAAAAAGTACTGTATTACAATTAACACACATATAATCACCTATCTTTTTATTATTATTATATTCTCCTGAAAATGGTGGTTCTGTAGCACCTTCTCTAGTAACCTTGTAGGTTAAACTTTTAGTATTATTCATGTAAATTAAATAGCATTTTTTTTTTCAAATGTTAATATAATTTATGGTTATGAAAAAAATGATTGATTCTCCAAGTGATTTTAAAAATATGATTGGAGAATCCCTTGGGTATAGTGATTGGAAACTCATAACTCAAAATGAAATCAATCACTTTGCCGATTCTACTCAAGATTATCAGTGGATCCATGTAAATGAAGAGAAGGCAAAAAAGTATAGTCCTTATAAGAATACTATAGCTCATGGATATTACTCGTTATCCTTGATTCCTAAATTTGTATATGAAGTTTGGGAGTGTAGAAAACTCAAATTAGTTCTTAATTATGGGACAGAAAAAATAAGATTCATTTCTCCAGTTGTTTGCAATAGTTATATAAGAGCATCTATTTCAGTTCTTGATGCAAAAGATTATAAAGAAGCAATATTATTAACTAGTAAAATTAATATTGAGATTAAGGAACAAGAAAAACCTGCATTATCTGCGGAAACTTTAAGTCTTTTATATACTCAATGACTAAGTTTTTTAGTTAGGTCTGTCAAACTTCTAATTTTAATATCTGGATTAAATTTCGTATCATCAGATTGTCTTTTATATTTTCCATATTCATTTTTTCTTTCAATAAATATTGTTTTTAATCCAAGCTTAGATGCTGCTAATAGGTCACTTTTATGAGAGGCTACTAATGCACATTCGTCCACTTTAAGGTTAAGCAACTTAACAGCTCCTAAATAAACTTTTTTGTGGGGTTTATATTTTTTAAAATGTTCAGCTGAAAAAATAAAATCTAAATTAAGTTGAGCGTATTTAAAAAGGTTTTTTTGCAATATTATATTTCCATTTGATAAACTTGCAGTAATATATTTTTTATTTAGTAAGTTAATTCCTTCAACGCTATCGTCCCAGGGATCTAATTGATGCCATAATTTAACTAAATATTTTTTTTCTTTTTCAGTAATTTTAGGAACATTCATTTTTTTACATACTTTTTCTAAGGTTATATAGTGTAACAGGTCTAATGTTTGCCATTTCAAGGTATTATTATTAACCTTATTTAATATAGGTTGGTATTCTTTCCTCCAATAAATAACAAATGCTTCAATATCTCCATATTTAAACTTATCAAGTTTTTTTATACCTTTTATAATTGAAGACCTCCAGTCTACTAAAGTACCAAATATATCAAAAAAAAATGCTTTCATATCAAAGACAGTTATTTAAATTAATTATTGTAATATATAATCAAAATATACTAGTATAAATTATGAATGATACTAAAAGTTCTATATTAAAAGGTAAAAAAGGATTAGTTATAGGAATTGCTAATGAAAGATCTTTGGCATGGGGTATAGCAGATAGTGTTGCTAAACATGGAGGAGAACTTGCTCTTACTTATCAGAATGAAGCTTTACAAAAAAGAATTATTCCTTTAGCAGAAAAAGTTAATTCTAATCATATTTACAAATGTGATGTACAAGATTATCAACTTTTACCAAATTTTTTTAAGAATATTAATAAAAATTTTGGCAAATTAGATTTTCTCGTACATGCTGTTGCTTTTTCTGATAAAGAAGAATTAAAAGGAGATTATGTAGATACATCAAAATCCAATTTTTTAAAAACTATGGAAATATCATGTTACTCTTTCACAGCTTTGATTAAAGAGGCTCTACCTTACATGAATGAACAGTCTAGCTTTCTCACATTATCATATTATGGTGCAGAAAAAGTAATTCCGCACTACAATGTTATGGGGGTAGCTAAGTCTGCTTTAGAAACAAGTGTAAAGTATTTAGCAGTAGATTTAGGAAAAAAAGGTCACAGAGTTAACGCTATTTCTGCTGGCCCAGTAAGAACACTTGCTGCTTCTGGAATTTCTGACTTTAGATATATTTTAAAATGGAATGAATACAATTCTCCACTTGAAAGAAATATTACTCTTGACGATGTTGGAGGTGCTTCAGTATATCTTCTGTCTAACTTAAGTAGCGGAACTACTGGTGAGATATTACATGTTGATTCTGGATACAATGTTATTGGCATGAAAAATGTTAACGCACCAGATATAAGTAAAGTATGAAATGTCCTATAATAGTATAGGAAAAGTTTTAAAACTTACTACATGGGGAGAAAGCCATGGCCCAGAAATAGGAGCTGTACTTGATGGTGTCCCATCTAAAATAAAA
>NZIN01000033.1 GCA_002689905.1 Rickettsiales bacterium | reverse complement strand
CTTCATTTCTTGAGCAGCTTTTGCAGAAATTTTATCACCTGTTAAGAGCATATACATCATATCTTTGGGTAGAATCTTTCTTGATATGGCTACCATGGGAGTAGAACAAAACAGGCCTATATTTACTCCTGGAGTTTGAAAAAACGAGCTTTTAGATGCAAAAGCTAGGTCACAACTGGCAACCAATTGACAACCTGCCGCTGCTGCTACACCATCTACAGAAGCTATTACTGGCTGAGGTAACTTTCTTATAGATAGCATAAGTTTACTGCAGACTTTAAACAAGTTTAATAGATTTTTACTAGAGGAAGATGTAGAACGTACTTCTTTTAGATCATGTCCAGATGAGAAAGAAGGTCCAGTAGACTGAATAATTACTACTTTTACTGTTTTATTTTTTTTTAAACTATCGAGTTCTTTTTGTAAAATTTTTAATAAACTTAAGGATAGAGGATTCCTTTTACTAGGATTACTAAGTTCAATTACATAAATATTCTTATTTATAGTTTGAGTATTTATTAGATTAATTTTTTTCATTGCAAACTTTATTAAAAAAAATATTATAAACTATTGATTATTTTTAATAAAGCGTATATCTATATTTATTTGAAAAAAAATTATGCTAACTACTTGGATAAATAATAAAACAGTCGATAAAAAGTGGTATGTTATAGATGCCACTGATTTGGTATTGGGAAGACTTTCTGCTTTCTTAGCTATTAGGCTTACTGGAAAACATAAAAGTAACTACTGCCCTAACATTGACTGTGGAGACAACTTTGTTATTATAAATGCTAAGAATATAAAAATGACAGGTAATAAACTTGACCAGAAAATATATTTTAAACACACAGGCTACCCAGGTGGATTAAAAGAGACTTCTTATAAAGATATATTAAACAGCAATAAACCTGAAAAATTAGTTCAATTAGCTGTTAAAAGAATGCTTCCAAAGGGTGTTCTCGGTAGAGAGCAATTTAAAAAATTACATGTTTATTCCTCAGACAAACATCCACATGATGCACAAAAACCAGAAATCATTGATTTTAAGACATTAAATAGGAAAAACATTGTTGGGAAAAATTATGCAAGTAAATAGTGCAGAAGATTCAGTATACGAAAAAAAAATAGATACTTTAGGAAGAGCTTATTCCACGGGTAAAAGAAAAACTTCAATAGCTAGAGTTTGGGTTAAAAGAGGTTCGGGGCTAATTCAAATAAATGGAAAAGATGAAAAAGATTATTTTGTATCTAAGTCACACAGAATTTTATTAAATCAGCCTTTAGTACTTTCAGAAAGAAAGTCTGAAATTGATATAATATGTACAGTAGTTGGAGGTGGTTTATCTGGTCAGGCTGGTGCTATCAGGCATGGGATAGCTAGGGCATTAGTTAATTTTGAACCGGATTTAAGAAGAAGTTTAAAATCTAAAGGTCTTTTGACAAGAGATTCAAGAATAGTTGAAAGAAAAAAATACGGTAAAGCTAAAGCTAGAAGAAGCTATCAATTTAGTAAAAGATAAATTTTACATATAAAATGATTGTAAAAAAATATGCCAAGTCTGATGTTAAAACAGACTTGAACATAGCCTTAATAGGACCAACTGGATACACAGGTCATGAGCTTTTAAGACTTTTATTAAGGCATCCTAATGCAAATATTAAGCTTTTGATAGGTAATCAGAGTAAGGGGAAGAATGTAGATGATATCTTTTCTTCTTTTTCAAATTTAAATTTACCAAAAATCAAAGCTTTAGAGGATGTTAGTTTTAAAGGTATTGATGTTATATTTTCTTGTATGCCTAGCGGTAATTTATCAAATATTATAGATTTATTACCTAAAAATGCTGTTATTATTGATCTTTCAGCTGATTTTAGAATTAAAGATATCAAGTTATATGAACAGTACTATGGTGTTCATGGAAATAAAAAATTGCTAAATAAATTTATCTATGGATTATCTGAGATCAACAGAAAAGTCATAAAAAAATCAAAATTAATCGCTTGTCCTGGTTGTTATCCTACATCTATTCTACTCCCAATATTACCATTATTTAAAAGAAATATTATTTCCTTAAAAGACATTATCATTGATTCTAAGTCAGGCATTACTGGCGCAGGTAGAAATACAAAATTAGATTTAATGTTTAGTGAAAATTATAGCTCTATTAATGCATATGGAGGTGGAAAACATAGACATACGCCTGAAATAGAACATCATATCCAAAGTATAACGTCAAAGAAGGTTAATATAATATTTACACCGCATTTACTACCTATTAATAGAGGAATTTTAAGTACAATTTATTTAAGAGGAGATATAAGTAAAATCGTTAGAGTTTTAAATAATGCTTATAAAGAGGAAATTTTTGTAAAAGTATATAGCCTAGGTGAACTTCCAAAGATATCTGATGTAGTTGGAAGTAATTTTTGCAAAATAGGTGTAATGAAACATAAAAATAAGGATTATGTTATTTTAGTCTCTGTTATAGATAATCTAATAAAGGGTGCTTCTGGGCAAGCAATACAAAATATGAATTTAATCTTTAATCTTTCAGAAGAGTTAGGACTTGATCAACAACCATTCTGGCCTTAATATATTTATCATGAATTTAATATACAAAAAAATATATATCTTGAGTTTATGTTCAGTTCTTGCAGGATGTAGCTCTCTTACAGACTTAGACTTGGCCACAATGATAGACAAGACAGAGAACTGGATATTTAATAAGGAAAATATAAATAATGCAAAACAAGAAATTAATGAAAATAATACAATATCAGAAAATACTATTGAAGTTTCAGAAGAGGTATTCCCTGACATAAATGACATACCTCAGCAAAAGCCAGATTTTGATCAAATAGATGAGGAGTTCTTTGCTTCTGAAGAAAAAAAAATTGAAGATATTACAGAATCCCAAAATAAGAATATAGATGGTAGTAATATAATAAATATAGATAATCAATCTAACATAATAGTTAAAGATAAAAGTATTTCTGCAATTATGAAAATTAGAGAAAATATTAGATTTAAATTAATAAAGTTATTTCTAGATTCTGATCCACCAGTAGATAAAAAGACTGTTATGATTAAGAGTGGTCAGGAAATACAAACTGAGGAAAAAATTGCAATAATACAGTTTCCTAATAACTCTATAATTCCTGATGAGAGCGCTGAAGAAGTTTTAAATGAATTATCTAAAATTAAAAGTACAAAAAAAATAAAGCTGGTGGGTCATTCATCAAAGTTAGGAAGCGATACCGTCTCAGGAAAAAGAAGAAATATGGAGATGTCTATATCTAGAGCTCAGACTATTAAAAATATGTTAATAAAAAAAGGTTTTGATGCAGGTATAATATCAATAATAGGGAAAGGTGATTTAGAGCCATTGCAAGACGACACAAAGAAATATGGAGAGGCAGTAAATAGAAGAGTAGAGATTTTTTTTATTTCTGATTAGTCATTATTTATGAAAACAAAGTTTGAAAGGGTATCTTTATTACCTCCCTACGTCTTTTCTGAGATTAATGAATTAAAAGCTAAGGAAAGGCTTAAAGGTAGAGATGTTATTGATTTGGGTATGGGAAATCCAGATAATAGTACTCCTAAACATATAGTAGATAAACTAATTGAAACTATTAAAAATGGAAAAACTCATAGGTATTCAGTTTCAAAAGGTATAGTTGGACTTAGAAAAGCTCACTGTAATTATTATCAGAAAAGATTTGGAGTTAATCTAAATTATGAAAAAGAGGTAGTTGTCACTTTAGGATCGAAGGAAGGCTTAGCTAACTTAGCTTCAGCAATCACTTCTAAAGGTGATATAATATTAGTTCCTGATCCAAGTTACCCTATACACCCATATGGCTTTTTAATTGCTGGAGCGAAAGTTAAAAGAATAAAAATGTCTAATGAAGAAATATTCTTAAAAAGTTTAACTTCAAGTATACAAAAATATAAAAATAAAATTAAAGCGATTGTAATAAATTATCCAAATAACCCAACAACTAAAGTAGTAGATTTAAATTTTTATAAAGAGTTAGTAAAAGTTTGTGAACGAAATAGTATTTGGATACTTTCTGACCTTGCATATTCTGAGATATATTTTGATGATATTCCCCCACCTTCTATTTTACAAGTTAAAAACGCAAAAAAAATTTCAGTAGAATTTTCATCTATGAGTAAATCTTATAATATGCCAGGATGGAGAATTGGTTTTGCAAGCGGTAATAGAACATTAATAGCTGCTCTGGCTAGAATTAAATCATATCTTGATTATGGAGCATTTACACCTATACAAGTGGCTGCTGCTACAGCATTAAATGGATCTCAAGAGCATGTTGAAAATATTAGAAATTTATATAAAAAGAGAAGAAATGTTTTAATAGAATCTATGAAAAGGTGTGGTTGGGAAATACCTATACCTGAGGCTACTATGTTTGCTTGGGCTCCAATTCCAAAAAAATACTTGAAAAAAGGCAGCGTAAACTTTGCTAAAATTTTACTAAAGAAAGCTTCTTTAGCTGTTTCTCCAGGTATTGGTTTTGGATTATATGGAGATAAGCATGTTAGAATTAGTTTAGTAGAAAATGAACAAAGGATTCGTCAAGCAGCAAGAAATATTAAAAATAATATAAGCTTTTAAAAGGTTTAATATGGATTTAAATATAGGTATTATTGGGCTCGGTACAGTAGGGAGTGGAGTAATTGAGTCAATAGAGAAAGAAAAAAATAATTTTAAAAAAAAGTATGATTTAGAAATTAATATAGTAGGAATATCTGCAAAAAATAAAAAGAAAAAAAGATCATTTGATATAAAAAAGTATACTTGGTTTAAAAACCCAATAGATATTATTAACATATCAGATATCCATGTAATAGTAGAACTAATTGGAGGTTCATCGGGTTTAGCATTAGAAATTGCAAAAAAAACTCTAAATACAAAAAAACATTTAGTTACTGCTAATAAAGCTTTAATAGCTACACACGGAAAAATGTTAAATAATTTAGCTGTAAAACATAATGTTAATATTAATTTTGAAGCTGCAGTTGCAGGAGGTGTACCAGTTATAAGTGTTATTGAAAATAGAATGTTAGCTGATAATGTCACTAATATTTATGGTATTTTAAATGGAACATGTAATTACATACTTTCGCAAATGTATGAAAGGAAATTATCTTTTGAATCAGCTTTAAAAAATGCACAAAAAGCAGGATTTGCTGAAGCAGATCCTTTTGATGATGTAAGTGGAACAGATACTGCTTATAAATTGTTAATATTATCAAATTTAATATTTAGTAATAATTTAAAAATCAAAGAAGTTTATAAAGAGGGTATAACTAAGATATCAATTATAGATTTAGAAATGGCTGAAAAGTTAGGCTATACTGTATTGTTATTAGGGATATGTAATATAAAGAAGCAAATCTTGCAATTAAGAGTACATCCATGTTTAGTCTCTAAAAAAAGTTTATTAGCTAGAGTAAAAAATGAATTAAATTCTGTTGTAATTGAGGGTCATCTATCTGATAAAATAATATTAATTGGAAAAGGAGCAGGTAAAGAGCCTACAGCAGCATCTGTACTTTCAGATATAATTAATTTTAATAGTAATAAAAAAAGAAAGTTTGGTTTAATCAATAGTACGCCTAAGCAATACAAAAAAGCATATATGTTAAATAGAAAGGGTAAATTTTACATCAGAATGAGTGTAATGGATAAACCAGGAGTTTTAGCAGATATTACTTCATTATTTAAAAAGCAGAAAATATCTATAAGTTCAATGTTTCAATTAGAAAAAAAAATCTCTACTCACGCTCAGTTGATATTTATAACGCATACTATTTTAGAGAAACAATTATTATTAGCTATTAAAAAAATTAAAAAAATTGATAAAGTAAAAACTAAAATAAACTTTATAAGAATTGAGAATAATTTATGAATAAAAAAAGTCTAGAAATAAAAGAAAGAAATTTAGCACTTGAAGCTGTTAGAGTAACTGAAGCAGCAGCTTTATCTGCAAGTAGTTGGATTGGACTAGGTGATGAAAAACAAGCAGATGCAGCAGCTGTGAGGGCTATGAGGCAGTCACTTAATAGCTTAGATATAGAGGGAGAAGTAGTAATAGGAGAAGGTGAGAGAGATAAAGCTCCTATGCTATACATAGGAGAAAAAGTTGGAAGTGGGAATGGCCCAAAAGTAGACATAGCTTTAGACCCGCTAGAAGGTACTACAATATGCGCAACAGGTGGAAATAATGCTCTAACTGTATTAGCTTTTTCTGAAAAAGGAGGCTTTCTAAATGCACCAGATGTTTACATGGATAAAATAGCAATTGGTGGAAATCTTCCTGATGATATTATTGATTTGGATGAAGACCCAAAGAACAACCTTAAAAACCTAGCTAAAGCAAAAGAAAAAGCAGTAAATGACTTGGTAGTATGCATTCTAGATCGACCTAGACATCAAGATATCATAATTAAATGCAGAGAGGCTGGGGCAAGGATTATGCTTATTCCAGATGGAGATGTATCAGGCATTATTGCTACGGCAAGTCCAGAATCTGGTGTTGATATGTATATTGGAATAGGAGGAGCTCCAGAGGGAGTATTAGCTGCTGCTGCACTAAGGTGTATTGGTGGACAAATGCAAGCGAGATTAAAGTTTTATGAAGAAGATGAAAAAAATAGAGCAAGAAAATTAGGAATTGAAGACCTAGATAAAAAGTATTTATTAAATGATTTAGCTTCTGGAGACTCAATGTTTGCAGCTACTGGTGTTACTGATGGTTCAATGTTAAAAGGAGTAAAGATTATAGGTTCTAAAGCTATTACTGAGTCTATTATAATGAGGTCTGTAACTGGGACTGTAAGAACAATTAAGGCAGCTCATAATTTTAGATTAAAACAATACTAATGGACCTTTCTAATTGTTATCTTACAGATGAAAAGTCTATTAATGGTAATTATTGGAAATTAGATAAAACTTCAATAGATCAAGTAAAAACAATTAAGCTTAATTATAATTTATCGGAAGAAGTTGCTAAGGTATTGGCAATAAGAAAAACTGATTTAAACCAAATAACTTATGTTACAAATCCATCTCTAAAAAAATACCTTCCAGATCCATTTGTTTTAAAGAATATGAATCTAGCTATAAATACATTAGTAATGAAAATAATTAATAATGAGGTTGTAGGCTTGTTAGGTGACTATGATGTAGATGGTGCAACTTCTTCTGCAATATTATATAAATATTTAAAATTTATAAATATTAATACTGAAGTATATATACCTGATAGAATTAAGGATGGTTATGGAATAAGTAAAAATGCTATAGATTACTTTCATAGCTTAGAGGTAAGTTTTCTGATTGCTTTAGATTGTGGAACTAATGATAGTAGTTCAATTCTTTATGCAAAGGATTGTGGAATAGATGTGTCAATAATTGATCACCATGAAGTTAAAAAGTTGGGGAAACCTGTCTCTATAGTTAATCCAAAATTAGATGATGATGAAAGTAATTTAGATATTTTGTGTACAGCTGGATTGGCCTTTTTGTTCATAGTTGGAGTAAACAGAGAACTAAGAAATAGAGGGTTTTTTAAAAACACTAAAGAACCAAATTTAAAAAGACTTTTAGATATAGTGGCAATAGGAACAATATGCGATCTAGTTCCTTTAGAGAAGACTAATAGGTTATTTGTAAAAAAAGGATTAGAAATTATAAATTATAATTTAAATAAAGGATTAAATGTTTTAAAAAATAAATTAAAATTGAATAGTTTAATTAAAGCTGCAGATATTTCCTATTATATAGGCCCCTGTATAAATGCAGCAGGTCGCATAGGTGATCCTAATCTTGGTTTCCAATTGTTAACTAAAAATAAAGATGAAGATTTGAATTTAATAGCTGATAAATTGATAAATAGCAATAAAGAAAGAAAAACTCTAGAAGCTCTTGCCTATGACAAAGCAGTATCATTAATAAATAATAATAATAATAATTTTATTTTTCTTGCTAGTAAAACATGGCATCCTGGCATAGTTGGTATTATTGCCAGTAGATTGGTAGAAGATTATAAAGTTCCTGCATTTGTAATGAGTATATTGGAAGAAGAAGTATCAGGATCGATAAGATCAGTAAAAAATATTGATATAAGTAAAGTATTATCTAGTTTACTAGAATTAGGCTTTATAGAATCCGGTGGAGGGCACGCAATGGCTGGAGGCTTTAAATTAAAAGCAAAAAATCTAGAAAAACTTAAAAAGTATTTAGACAATAATAATTCAATATTTTTAAAAAATAAAAAAAATGTTATAAATATAGACTTAGAAACTAATATAGAAGATATGAATATAAAAATGATTGAAAGACTGCAGGAGTTGGAACCTTATGGTATGGGTAATCCAGAACCAAAAATTTTGATAAAAGGAGTGACTTCAGTCTTTTCAAGAAAAATTGGAAAAGATAATAAGCATTTATTATGTACCTTAGAAGATATTTATGGAAAAAAAATTAAGGCTATAGCTTTCAATTGTTTAAATAAGGAAATATGTAATGTTTTAGAAAATAGTTCAAGGTTTGATGTAGTTGGAAAAATTACTATTAATGAATGGGATGATAAAAAAAAACCACAATTTTTAATTGAGGACTTAAAGGTTATTTGAGTAATTATGAGTATTATTAAAACAGCAGTTATACCAATAGCAGGCATGGGCACAAGGTTTTTACCAATTACAAAAGCGGTTTCAAAGGAGATGTTAAATGTTTTGGATAGGCCTCTTTTAGATTTTGCCGTAGCTGAGGCAAAAAATGCAGGCATTGAAAATTTTATTTTTATTGTTAATAAAGAAAACCTTAATCCTTTAAAATACTTTACCAAAAATAATAAATTATAAAACTACCTCTTTAAAAAAGGAAAATTTAACTTATTAAAAAAAATGGAAAAATTAAATATTAATAAAAAAAATCTAAAAGTAATATTCCAGAATAAACCATTAGGACTAGCTAATGCAATTCTGTTAGCTGAAAATCTTGTTAAAGGTGAAGATATTTGTGTAATTCTGCCAGATGATTTAATAATAGGTAATAATTGTACTAAAGAGTTATTGAAGTTATATAATAGAAAAAAAAATAATATCTTAGGTGTTATGGAGGTAGATAAAAGAGATGTATCAAAATATGGGATTATTGAACCTTTTTTTCCATCAAGAAAAAATTATAAAATTAAAAATTTAATAGAGAAGCCAAATTTCAAAAACTCTCCTTCTAACCTAGCAATAGTAGGAAGATATATACTTTGTAATAGTATATTTAAATATATCAAGAAGACTAAAGCTGGGAGTCAGGGAGAATTACAATTAACTGATGCTATTGCATTAAGTAATAAACATAATGATACGTGGGGCTGTAAATTTAGTGGTAAAAGGTATGATTGCGGTAATAAACTAGGTTTCTTAAAAGCTCAATTACATGTTGCATTAGAAGACAAGGAAATAAAGACTGAAGTTAAAAATTATATTAAAAACTTAGGAGTGTAAAATGAAAATTGCAGTAATAGGAGCTGGATATGTAGGTTTAGTTACCGCATCATGTTTTTCTGAATTTGGTTATAATGTGATTTGTATTGATAGCAATAAAGATAAAATAGGTAAGCTTAAAAAAAATATTATTCCTATTTATGAACCAGGATTATCAGATTTAGTAAAAAAAAATACTAATGCAAAGCATCTTGTCTTTAGTAATAATGTAAGTGATATAAAGAGTGCTCAGGTTATATTCATAGCAGTAGGAACACCAAGTTCAAGAAGAGGTGATGGAGAAGCTGATTTAAAATATGTATTTAAAGTATGTAAAGATATTTCTAAACTTTTAACTAAAAAACAAAAAAAAATAATAATTACTAAATCTACTGTTCCTGTAGGAACAGGAAATAGGTTAATAGATATAATAAAAAAGTTAAGGCCAGACTTATTGTATGATGAGGATTATTTTATTGCCTCTAATCCAGAATTTTTAAGAGAAGGATCTGCCATAGAGGACTTTATGCGGCCAGATAGAGTAGTCTGTGGAGTAACTAATAGAGTTTCAAAAGAAATACTAGAAAACTTATATAGACCTTTAAATCTAAGAGAGGCTCCTTTATTGTTTACAGATTTAGAAAGTGCTGAAATGATTAAATATGCTTCAAATGCTTTTTTAGCACTAAAAATTTCTTTTATAAATGAAATGGCAAATCTTTGTGAAAAAGCAGGCGGTAACGTTCAGATGGTAGCTAAAGGTATGGGGCTTGATAATAGAATAGGTTCAAAATTCTTACATCCTGGTCCAGGTTTTGGTGGCAGCTGTTTTCCTAAAGATACAAGAGCACTTTATTCATCATTTAAAAAATATAGAGTTAAAAATACTTTGGTAAAATCTGTAATAGACTTTAATGAAAAAAGAAAATTTATGATGGTTAATAAAATAAAAAAACTTCTTAATTCTAAAGTCAAAAATAAAAAAATAGCTTTTTTAGGTGTAACTTTTAAACCAAACACTGATGACTTAAGAGAATCTCCTAGCTTGGTAATTATTCCTCAACTAATTAAGTTAGGAGCGATTATTAAAGCTCATGATCCTGCTTATAATAAAAGCTTTTTAAAATTAAAAGAATTTAATAAGGTAAAGTGGTTTAATGATGTATTTGCTGCGATTAAAGATTCAGACTTATTAGTAATACATACTGAATGGAATGAATATAGAGGATTAGATTTAAAAAAAATAAAAGAAACAATTAAAAATCCGATAATTCTAGATTTAAGGAATATCTTTAACAAAAATGATATAAATAAAATTAATATAAAATATTATGGAATAGGCTTTGTAAGCTAGAAATGAAAAAAAATAATAAACATAATTTTGATAACAGTATATTCAGAGAATATGATATAAGAGGGATAGTAGGTAAGACTTTAACCGTTCAAGATTCTTATTTTATAGGCTATAACTTTGCCAAGCAGATCAAAAAGAAGTTTAATACTTTGAATATTATTGTAGGTTATGATGGTAGGCTTTCATCACCTATTTTAGAAAATAATTTAATTCAAGGGTTATACGATTGCGGGGCATGTGTTACTAAGATAGGCTTATGTTCTTCTCCAATGCTTTATTTTTCATCTGTAAAACTTAAAGCAGATGGGGCTATCATGATTACAGGGTCTCATAATCCCTCTGATTATAATGGCTTCAAAATTTTATCTAAAGAAGGAAGTTATTATGGAAAAAAGATTAAAAGTCTCTCTAAGAAAAATAACTTAAAAATTAGTAAAGGTAGTGTAGATTATTATAATATAATTAATTCTTATATTGCAAAATTAGTAGATACAATTTCTTTTGATAGTTCAAAACTTAAAGTTGTTTGGGATCCAGGAAATGGGTCATCAGGAATAATTTTAAAAAATTTATTAAAACACATTCCTGGAAAACATATTCTCATTAACGGAGAAGTGGATGGCACTTTCCCATCTCATCACCCTGATCCAATAGAAGAAAAGAATCTAAAAGATATTAAAAAGTCTATAAAAAAAAATAATGCTGATATAGGAATTGCTTTTGATGGAGATTGCGATAGATTAGGAGTTTTAGATTCTAATGGCAAACTAATTACAGGAGATAAATTATTACTATTATTTGCTTTGGACCTACTTAAGAGTAATCCTTCAGCCAAAATAATAGCAGATGTAAAAGCTAGCGACAATATTTTTGACGAGATAAATAAAAATGGTGGCTGTGCTATTATGAGTAAGACTGGACATTCATTAATCAAAACTAAAATGAAGGAAACCAATGCTTTGCTAGCAGGAGAAATGTCAGGCCATATTTTTTTTGCTGATAAATACTATGGCTTTGATGACGCATTATACGCAGCCATAAGACTTTTGAATATACTTTCTGAAGGTTTTAGTTTAAATAAATTTCTAAATAAATTTAAAAATATTCATTCTACCCCGGAAATTAAGGTTTTTTGTAAAGATAATATAAAATTTAAAATAATGAATAGAGTAAAAAAAATAGTATCAGATAAATATGATCAAATTAGTTATTTAGATGGGGTTAGGGTAACAGTTTCTAATGGATGGTGGTTAATTAGAGCATCAAATACTCAACCAGCATTAATAGTGAGGTGTGAAGCAAACTCAAAAGAAAGTCTCAATAATATAATTAATAACTTAAAAGTTATTTTATTAGACTTAGGTTTAAAATTTAATCTATAAACTTTAAATTTTATTGCTATATTACAAATATGACAAAAAACGATAAAAATACTAATATAGATGAAGATTTAGGAGTAATAACTAAAGAAAAGACTAAGTTGAAAAAACCAAGTATGTATTCTGTAGTCTTAATTAATGATGATTATACGCCCATGGAGTTTGTTATTTATGTATTACAAACCATATTTAAAAAAAATTACGAAGATGCAAAAAAAATTATGTTACTAGTACATAATGAAGGTAAAGGAATATGTGGTATATTTCCTTTAGATATTGCTGAAACAAAGGCCAATCAAGTAATTGAATTCTCAAGAATAAACCAGCATCCACTGGAGTGTAAAATACAAAGACAATAATATGATATCAGAACAATTAGAAATTATTATTCAAAAAGCATTTGATTTAGCAAAAAGAAAAAAGCACGAATTTCTTACACTAGAGCATTTACTGTTTGAGCTTTGTAATGATCATGAAGTTTTAACTTTCTTTAAAACAAAATCTATAAATACTGAAGCTATACTTAAAGATCTTGAAGTATATATAGAAAAAAAACTAAAAAATATTGTTGTTAATGAAGAAATAAAACCAATTCCTTCTATGTCATTTGAAAGAGTTTTAAAAAGAGCAGCTCAACATGTACAAAGTTCAAGAAAGGGTGAGGTAAAAACTTTAAATATACTGGTAGCAATGTTTTCTGAAAGAGACAGCTTTGCAGTATACTTTTTAGAAAAGCAAAATTTGTCTAGACTAGATATAGTATCTTATGTTAGCCATGAAAAAAACAAAAGTAACTTCCAAGAAGGCAATCAAACTTCAAAAGATGATGATAACTTACAAGAAGACTCTAATAGTATATTAGAAAAGTATTGTATTAATCTTAATAAAAAAGCTATAAAAGGAACAATTGATCCATTAATTGGAAGAGAAACTGAAATTGAAAGAACTATTCAGATTTTATGTAGAAGACTTAAAAATAATCCGTTATTTGTAGGTGATCCAGGTGTTGGAAAAACTGCGTTAGCAGAGGGATTAGCAAAAAAGATAGTTGAGGGAAAAGTTCCTAGTATCCTAAAGGATGTTACTATATATACCTTAGAAATGGCTACATTATTAGCAGGAACTAGATACAGAGGTGATTTTGAAGAAAGATTAAACAATATACTAAAAAAGATTACCTCAGATAAAAATAACGTATTGTTTATAGATGAAATCCATACTGTAATTGGAGCTGGAGCTACTTCAGGTGGTTCTATCGATGCTTCAAATATACTGAAACCAGCACTTGCGAATGGAACATTGCGGTGTATAGGCTCAACAACATATTCGGAATTTAGAAAGTATTTCGAAAAAGATTCTGCACTTGTAAGAAGATTTCAGAAAGTTGATATTAACGAACCTAGTGAAGAGGAAGCTATATTAATAATAAAAGGAATTATAGAAAATTTTGAGAACTTCCATAATGTAAAGTATGACATTGATGTAATAGTTGAGGCAGTAAGGTTATCAGCTAAATTTATTCATGGAAGAAAACTTCCTGATAAAGCAATAGATGTTATAGATGAAATTGGAGCAAAGCATAACTTAAGTAAAATCAAGAGAAAAATTAATGTAAAAGATGTTGAAGATATAATCGCAAAAATAGCTAAAATTCCTTCAAAAAATATATCAGCTGATGATTCAAAAGTTTTGAGTAACTTAAAACGTAATTTAAAACTGTCAATATTTGGCCAAGATAATGCTGTAGATGAATTAGTTAGAGTAGTAAAGTTATCAAGGTCAGGTTTAAGAGATGATAATAAAACAATAGGATCATATTTATTTGTAGGACCTACTGGTGTTGGTAAGACAGAAATAGCTAAAGTTTTATCAAGCGTATTAAATATTGATTTACTTAGGTTTGATATGTCAGAATATATGGAAAGGCACAGTATTTCTAGATTAATAGGTTCTCCTCCCGGCTATGTAGGTTTCGATGAAGGGGGAGCTTTAACTGAAGCTGTAAATAAAAGCCCTAACAGTATTGTTTTACTTGATGAAATTGAAAAAGCGCATCCTGATATATTCAATATTTTATTGCAAATTATGGATTATGGAAAATTAACAGACCATAACTCCAGAACTGTAGATTTTAGAAATACAATATTAATTATGACGTCAAATGTAGGAGCAGAGGATCTTGAAAAGAATAGTTTAGGTTTCACAGCTGTAGATAAAAATAAAGACAATGATATTCAAATTAATAAAATGTTTGCTCCTGAGTTTAGAAATAGGTTAGATTCTATAATTAAATTTGAGTTTCTATCTAAAAAAGTAATGAAATATATTGTTGATAAAGCCATAAATATTCTTGATGGCCAATTATCAGAAAAAAATATATCTATAGTTTTGTCTAATAGTGCAAAAGAACATCTAATTGATGAGGGATACGATAGTAAGTTCGGAGCTAGACCTCTTGAGAGAGTCGTGCAGAAGAAAATAAAGGAGCCTCTTGCTGATGATATATTATTTGGCAAGCTTAAAAAGGGTGGAACGGTAAAAATTGACTTTATCGGCGGAAAGTTAAAAATATCAGTTTCTAAGTAATTTTAAAAGGCGAGTAATTACTATTTATAAAGTTAATTTCTTGTTTAATTATTTTTCTTTCTTCACTTACATATTTTTCAATTGCTTTTCTCATAGAAGAATTAAAAATATAATGAGCACTATATGTGATTTGAGGAGTGTACCCTCTCTTAATTTTGTGTGCGCCTTGAGCTCCTGCTTCAACCTTTAAATAATTATTATTAATAGCAATTTCAATTGCTTTATAGTAACAAACTTCAAAATGTAAATATTTTATATCTTTACTACTTCCCCAATATCTACCATATAAATTATTATTGGATAAAAAATTTAATGCTCCACCTATTATTTCTTTATCACTTTTGGCTAATATCAAAAGACTTTCGTTTCTAAGATAATAGGGTAGTCCTAAAAAAAACTCTTTAGAAAGATAGTTATAAGACCATTTTTTGTTAATAGTAGATATATAGAATTTATACATTTTATCACATAATTCTTCAGTTAAATTATTAGCATTAATAACTTCTATATCTACTTCTATATTTTTTATAAATTCTCTTTCTTTTTTAATTTTTTTTCTATTTTTATAAGACATAGTCTCTAAAAAATTATCAAAACTATTATACTTTTTATTAATAAAGTGAAATTGTTCTCCAAATCGTATTATAAAATCTTCATTTTCAAAAAAATATAATTCAGATTTATCAAAAAAGTTTACATGTATGCTAGATATATTCCTCATGTTACAGAACTCTTTTATTGATTTTATTAACTTTTTTCGTGCTAAAGAGTCATCAGATTCTCTTGTTAAAAATCTTTTACCAGTTACTGGTGTAAAAGGAGAAGCTATAAGAAGCTTAGGATAATAATCTAGCCCATATCTTTGATAAGCTTGCGCCCAGGCATGGTCAAAAACAAATTCACCCTGACTGTGATATTTAATAAAACAAGGAACTACTGCTTCTAATATTTCATTCTTTTTCAAACCAAAATATATAGGCTCCCAACCATTTTCAACATTGATGGAATTACTTTCTTCTAGTAATAGTAAAAAGTTGTAGCTTAAAAAAACATTTCCTGAATTATTGCAATTATTCCAGTCCTTTATATTAAAACTTTTAATAGAACTTTTATTAAAAACCTTATAACTATCTGTCAAGATCAACCTCAAATAATGATTCAATTTCTACTGCAGAATCTTTAGGCAAAGCGTTTGAACTAACTGCTGATCTTGCATGTTGGCCGTTTGGATTCATAATTTTTTTAATAAGATCCGAGGCTCCGTCTGCTACAGACGGTTGCTCTATAAACGATTGAGTGCTATTTATAAAAACCGTAATTTTTATACACTTTTTTATACATAATAGGTTTCCGTTAACAGCATCTTTGAGTACAGCAAATGAATTTAGCATACATAGTTCAGAGGCTTTTTTAGCTGTTTCTATTTCTAAATCTTTACCCACTTTTCCTGTATAAATAATTTTTCCATCTTGGATAGGTATCTGTCCAGAAATAAAAACAAGATTATTTGCAAATATAAAAGGATTATAATTTGCAATAGGTTTAATGGTTTCTGGTATTTTTATCTTATATTTTATTAAATTTTTTTCTATGTTTTCCATTTTAT
>NZIN01000032.1 GCA_002689905.1 Rickettsiales bacterium | reverse complement strand
TTTAAATCTTCAGAAAGCACGAAAGTTATGTCTGGGTAGGCTAAAGATATTTTTTTAATAAAAGTTTTAATAGCTAAATTTTCAACTTTTTCAGACTTTAAAAATTTCTTTCTAACAGGAAGTCTTTTAAATAATTCTTCGACTAATATAGATGTCCCTAAATTACCCTTTGAAGGTCTAAAGTCTATTACTTCCCCAAATAGAATATTTAGTTCATATGCCTCAGACATAGTTTTAGTTTTACTAATCATTTTAAAATCCGAAGCATTCGCTATAGCGTTAAGTGCTTCACCTCTAAATCCTAACGTGCTAATTTCATGAAGAGAATTTTTTTTTAGTTTAGAAGTTGCATGTCTTTTTACTGAGGTTTCTATATATCTCTTCTCTATTCCAATACCATTATCTGAAACTTTAATTTTTGATTCCTCTCCTGATATTATATCAATATTTATTCTATTTGCTAATGCATCTATTGAATTTTCAACTAGCTCTTTAACTATGGAAACGGGTCTATCTATAACTTCACCTGCTGCTATTTCATTGATAATCTGAGGAGGTAATAATTTAATTTCATTCATGTTTATTTAGTGTTTTTTTTACTCTAATCTTTACGTTTTCAACTGCTGGTTGGTCAAAAGGGTTAATACCTATTAACTTACCTAACAATGTTACTTCTAGAAGTAACATTGTCATTAGGTCCACTGCTGACTTAGTTTGATCATCGTCTAAGTAAATAATTCTAACGGGAATACCAAATTTTTGTAGCTCTGTTATTGTAGATTTAGCCATAATATTTAATATTTCACCAATATTTTTGCTTTTTAAATAATTAGGTAAAACATTTTTAATATCTGTAATTTTTATATCAAGCACTCTTGCATTAGGTACCACTACAGTAAATATTAAATTTTTTGGTCCATCTAACCACATTTGTAATTGACTGTGTTGGTCAACTGCACCTTCTGCAGTTATTAGATGCATACCAGCCTTATTTTTACCTAAAGACTCAGACCATAATTGTCTATACCATTCACTAATTTTATTAAATGAATCAATATAAACTAAAAAAACATGCCCTATATATTTTTTTTTCTTACTTATACAAGATAGGGCACTAACTGAATTATTAAAATTAAAGCAATTGCCTAATATTTTTTTAAAATAAGAGTCTGCTAATTTCTTTATATTTACAGAATCAACTCCTGCAACGTACAATGGCAAAAGACTTGTAATAGAAAAGCATGAAAACCTACCACCTATTTCTTCATCATGATCAATAACTTGAATATTATACTTTTCAGCTACTAAACGTAATGTAGACTTTCTGTTATCTGTAATAATTAGTGTATGGTTCTTTAAGTCTACTTGCTTTTTAAGGCTATTAATTATTATATCAAATAAGCTTAATACTTCCAACGTCTCCCCTGACTTACTAATAATTAATAACCCTATATTCTTTTTTTTATTTTTTTTTAAATATAATTTAATTGTATTTGGATCTAAATTACTTAAAAAACTAATTTTTTCATTATTGATGACTTTGAGTAATGCCTTAGTTCCCAAACTTGATCCTCCTGTCCCAATCAAAAGAATCTCATCCAGTTTCTTAAATTTAAGTTTTGCTTTTTTAATTAACTCAAATATTTGATTATTTTCTTCATTTTTAAGAAATGCAAAATCTTTATTTTTTTTAGATATTTCTTTTTTTATTTTATTTAATTGTTTTTTCTGTTTATCAAATAGGTTCTTTTCTATTATTCTTTCCCATCCCTTTGATTCAATGAACATAATTCAATATATCATTTACTTTAGAATTTTTACTGCCTTAGTATTTAGAATATTACGTAAAATTCTTTTTTTCTTAGACAAACTTTGATTATTATTTTTGGTAACTAATGTGCTTTTATTAGCAAGAATGTCATCTAAATTTTCCTCATTTTTTAGAATGGGGGAACTTTGATTTCGATTTTTTACTTCTGTCTCTGGAGGAGCAAGGTACATGTCAGGTGGCATCTCTAGAGGAGCTTTTCTTGATACTGCATATTGATTAGGCTTTTTTTTAATAAAGCCTAAATTTTCTAATTTCTTAGAAGAACATGCATTATTAAAAACTAACACTAATAATAATAATATATTTAATAATTTAATTTTCATTTTGAGCATAAAAGTTATCAATTAACATTAGAATGACTCCTAAAGTTATAAATGAATCAGCTAAATTAAAAGCCGGCCAATGAAAATTATATACAAAAAAATCAATAAAGTCTATTACCCCTCCAAAATAAATTCTGTCTATAGCATTACCAATAGCTCCTGCTGAAATAAGGCTTAGGCTTATTTTAAAAAAATATTTTTCTGATGCTATTGCTAAAATCGTAAGAAAAGTTCCTATTGTTAAAGATAAGGCTGAAAAAAAATATCTACCTAATACTCCTCCTTCGCTAAACATCCCAAAACTAACTCCGGTATTCCTAACAAATACAATATCTAAAAAAGGCAGTAAGTTAATATTAGAGAAATTACTCCACAACATTATTTTAGAAATAAATATCTTCGAACACTGGTCTATTGTAATTAATAGCATTACTAATAATATAGTTTCTATTATTCCCTTAAATTTATAACTCTTTAAGGTCATTGAATACTCATTACTGCTTCACTGCATCTCTTACATAAACTATTACTATCTTTAACTTCTTCCTTATACTGCCAACATCTTAGACATTTATTAAAAGTAGTTTTATAAATAAAAACCGTGGTTTCTTCTTCATTACTTTCAAATGATGATAAATAATCTTTAGCTATAGGATCTTCTATATTTTGTTCTTTTATCTCAGATACAATACATATATCTTGCATGTTTACATTATTTAGAATATTTAAGACATTTTTATTATTAGTTTGAATTAATACTTTAGCTTCAAGAGTTGAACCTATTGTTTTTTCATTCCTGGCTTTTTCTATTGCTGAATTAATCATTTTTCTAATTTTCTTAATATTCTCCCATTTAAGAATTAAATCATTATTCTCCCAAGTTGGATTAATATCTTTTAATACTCTCAGGTGTATACTTTCTAAATCTTCTGTTTTATTTTTTTGCCATACCTCTTCCATTGTATGAGATAAAACTGGAGCATACCAACATGTTAATACATCTAAAATATTAAATAAAACTGTTACTTTACTTTTTCTTTTGTGATCATTGAGTGTATTACAGTACAAAGTATCTTTACTTATATCAAAGTAGAAGGATGATAAATCTACCGAGCAAAACTCAAACAAGGATTTATAAAAAACATGAAAAGAATATTCTTTTATTGCCTTTTTCCTTAATAAATTTAATGAATATATTTTAGCCAATATAAACTTATCAATTTCCTCTAATTCAGAATAATTTATAGATTCTTTAGTTTTAAAACTTCCAATATTTCCCAAAATAAATCTAAATGAATTCCTTATCCTTCTATAATTATCGTTTAAATTAGCTAAAACTTCATCACCAATTCGCATATCCTCAGAATAATCAGTGGTTGCTACCCATAACCTTAAAACATCTGCTCCCGACCTATTTATAATGTTTTCTGGATCAATAACATTTCCAAGACTTTTAGACATCTTCCTACCTTTTCCATCTAATACAAACCCGTGTGTGATGACACTTTTATAAGGAGCCTGGCCTCTAGTTCCACATGAAGCTAAAAGTGAAGATTGAAAAAAACCTCTATGTTGATCTGTTCCCTCCAAATATAAATCTGCTGGCCAATTAAGTTTATTTTTTTCTAATACAAAAGCATGTGATGTTCCTGAATCGAACCATACATCTAAAATATCTTTAACTGCATAATAATCTTTTGGATTTTTATCATTGCCTAGGTATTTAAAAGGGTCCTCTGATAACCAAACATCAGAACCTCTATTTTTCACATCCTCTATTATTCGCTCCATTACTTTCGAGTCTCTTAATGGTTCTCCTGTTTTTTTATTTACAAAAATCGTCAAAGGCACACCCCATGCCCTTTGTCTAGAAACACACCAATCTGGTCTACTTTTTACCATACTATGAATTCTATTTTTAGAGGATTGAGGAATCCATTTTGTTTGATCTATGCTTTTAATAGCCTTTTCTTTTAAATCATTTTTTTTCATACTTATAAACCACTGCGGTGTAGTTCTAAATATTATAGGTTTTTTTGATCTCCAAGAGTGTGGATAAGAATGAATATATTCTCTTATACCTATTAAACTTTTGAAGTATTGAAGTTTTTCTATTACTTTTTCGTGCGCTTTAAAGACGTGTAATCCTGAAAAAATAGGAGTATTATCTTTATAACAACCATCATCTTTAACTATATCTTTTATAATTATGTCATTTTCTAAAGCTAAATAATAATCATCTTCTCCATAACAAGGCGCAATATGAACAAAACCTGTACCCTCAGTTGCTTCGACAAAATTAGCTGGCAGTACGGGGACTTCATATTTATAACCAGATTCTGAAAATGGGTGTGAACAGGTAATATTTTTTAAATCCTCTCCTTTTATTTTTTTTAAATTCTTACTTTTTGTAATGTTACAATATTGACTCACAGTATTAAGTAATGCCTCTGCCACTAAATACTTTTTCCCCTTGATTAAAGAATCTTCACTTTCTAAAACTTCGAATAAGCAGTAATCAATTAAAGGGCTATATGCTATTGCTCTATTTCCAGGTATTGTCCATGGAGTAGTTGTCCATATTATAATAGAAGCATCCTTTAAAACTGATAAATTAGTTTTCTTAATTTCGAAAGATACATAAATAGATTTTGAATTTACTTCTTTATATTCTATTTCTGCTTCTGCCAAAGCAGTCTTTTCAATAGGTGACCACATTACTGGTTTTGAACCTTGATATAAAGAACCATTTAAAAAAAACTTACTAAATTCTTTTAGAATTATCGATTCTGACTCGTAATTCATTGTTGTATATGGATTAGACCAATCTGCTAGAACAAAAAGACGTATAAAAGCTTTTTTTTGTACCTCTATCCATGATTGAGCAAACTCTCTACATTCTTGCCTAAAGTCTTTGATGTCTACCTCATCCTTATTTTTCCCTTTTTTTCTATACTGTTTTTCTATTTGCCACTCTATCGGTAAACCATGACAATCCCATCCAGGTATATAAAGTGAGTTATAGCCTTCAAATTGCATTGTTCTATTAATGATATCTTTAAGAATTTTATTGGTTGCTGTTCCTATATGAATTGGACCATTTGCATATGGTGGTCCATCATGAAGAATAAATTTTTCTCTATTGATAGAATTTGTTCTTAATTTTTCCCATAAATTTATATTTTTCCAATACTCCATCATTTTTATTTCTTCAGTAGGGAGCTTTCCACGCATTCCAAATTCAGTTTTTGGCAATAGCATAGTCTCATTATATTTATTTTTATCGCTCATTTTATTTACTTTCATTTTTATAATTAATTTCATTTTTTTCAAGAATGTCTTTAATATTTATACAATCTTTTTTCATCTGATTAATCAAATCTAACTCATTATTAAATTTCTCTTCACCTCTAATTTTTCTAACAAAGGACACAGTAATTCTTTTTTGATACAAATTACCAGAGTAATTGAAAACATAAACTTCCAAAATTTCTTCAGTGCCGTTATAGTGTGGTCTCACTCCTGTAGACACTGCACTCATTCTCCAGCATTTTTCTCCTTCTATTTTTACCCAGCAAGCATAAATACCTTTTTGCGGAGCAATTTGATATAAATATTTTATATTAGCAGTAGGAAAGCCTAATAACCTTCCTAGAGATTTGCCTTTTACTACTTTACCTTGCACTTCCCAATTATAACCTAAAACTTCATTAGCTTCTCTGATATTACCGTTACGAATTAGATCTCTAATAGAAGAAGATGAGTATATTATATTATTCAAGTCTTCTTTTTTATTTACAGTGATTAAATTAAAAGATTTTTTATATTTTTTCAAAAGCTCAATATTACCTTTTCTATTACAACCAAATCTAAAATCTTTTCCCACTATAATATTTTTAACATTTATTTTTTTTATTAGATATTCATTTATGAATTCCTCAGCAGATATTTTGCTGAATTTATTTGTAAATGTAATCAAAAATAATACATCAATTCCAATATTTTTTAACTGCTCATATTTAGTTCGAAACCTCACCAAGTTTTTTTTCCATCTATCTGGAGCAATCAATTTAACTGGGTGAGGAGTAAAAGATAATACTCCAATTCTATCTGTTTTAGATTTTTTTAATTTTTTAAGGTTATTAAGTAAGTATTTATGACCTTTATGTATACCGTCAAAGTTACCGATAGCTATACTATAATTATACTTTTTTGAATCATTGAAATTATTTCTGTTAACTAACATATTTGATGCCTAATAACATAATTTTTTTAAGTTAATTTCCATATGGTTTTTTTATCATTCTCATCAATTACTATTCCTTTGCTTTTAAGGCTTAATAAATTTGCTAAGATTGATTTTTCTGCTGCAGGCCATAG
This sequence comes from Rickettsiales bacterium, assembly GCA_002689905.1. Classification (GTDB taxonomy): domain Bacteria; phylum Pseudomonadota; class Alphaproteobacteria; order TMED109; family TMED109; genus TMED131. The sequence goes on along the minus strand of NZIN01000032.1, from coordinate 4,786 downwards.
CCTTTTATCAGTAGTCTTATAAAACCTACTAACCATTTCTTTTAAAGACAGTTTATTTTTTTTAAGTTCATTTGTAATTTGTTTTTGTCTCATTAATCTGTGTTTTATTAATGCTCTAACAAACTGTTTAGGTTTAACAATAGGCCCTCCATGAGTAGGGTAAATTACTTTATAGTCATAATCTAAGACTTTTTTTAAACTATCTATATAAGAACTCATATTTCCATCGGGTGGAATTATTACGGTAGTAGACCAACCCATAATATGATCACCAGAAAATAAGATTGAATTTTCTTCTAGTCCATAACACATATGGTTAGAAGTATGTCCTGGTGTATGAATTGCACGAATAGTCCAGTTTTTTGCCTTTACAAGCTCTCCATCTTTCAAAGTTACATCGGGTTTAAAAGTCAAGTCATGTCCTTCTTCAAAGTCAGTATTAAAATTTTTTCTTGGATAAGGGCCGTATCCATATGTAATACAATTAATGTTGTCTTTAATAATTTTAGATGCAGGGGAATGATCGGCATGTGTATGAGTAATAAATAAGTGAACCTTACTTGCTTGCGATATTAATTTTAAAAGATTTTTAATATGACTTTCTATTTTAGGCCCTGGATCTATAACTGCAACTTCCTCATCACCTATTATATAAGTACCTGTTCCATAGAATGTAAATGGACTTGGATTATGAGCTAGAAGCCTTTTAACATTAACATCTAGTATTTCAGCATTTTCATAATTAGCTGTAAATTTTTTATTATAATATCGTTTCACTTTTATAATATAAATATGTTATTTATGTTAATTTATTAATTACTTTAAATTAAATAATAATACTATTACTTTATGGAAAATATCTATAATATACCAGCTAAACCTAAAGATGCATCTACTTTAATAATTATAAAAAAGGAAAAAAAAGAAACTTTTGTCCTAATGGGGCAAAGGCCTTTGTCTTCTAGATTTATGCCAGGTGTCTATGTTTTTCCAGGAGGAGTTTCAGAAAAAGAAGACTATTTAGCATATAAATTTTTTGATTTAAGTGCAAATCCACACATATTCCATAAAAATATTAAAGCAAGATCAAAAATACATGGTCAATCTTTATTATTAACTGCAATTAGAGAAACTGCAGAAGAAACAGGTTTATACTTAGCAAAGAAAATGAAATATGAAAAAAAACCTGATTCCTTTAACCAAAGCACTTGGATAAACTTTATAAAAAAATCATACTTGCCAAATAATCATAAATTATACTTTTTTGGACGAGCTATTACACCATCAACCCTGAAAATTAGATTTCATGCTAGATTTTTTATTGCATTTCATGAAGATTTTTTAGGAAAAGTTAAATCTAATGGTGAATTAAATAATCTAGGATGGTTACGATTAAAGGATGTAAAAAGTAAAAAAATTGCTGATGTAACTGAATTTATGATTAATGAAGTTATTAAACTAAATGATAACTTTTCAAATATTAGTTCAAAAAAGAGTTTTCCTATGTTTACTTGGAGAAGAAAAAAAAGATGGATAAAATGGGAAAATTGAAAATAAAAGAGGTAATGCATGAATAAATTTTTTATAGAAAAGCTTTATAGCGGATTAAGCCAAAAAATAGAAATTAAAAAATTGTTAATAAATAAAAAATCTAAATTTCAAAAAATTGAGGTTTTCGATTCTAGCTTTTATGGAAGAGTATTAGCTTTAGACGGTATAGTTCAACTCACAGAAAAAGATGAATCTGCTTATTCAGAGATGTTAGTTCATCCTGCGATACAATCATTAAAAAACCCCCCTAATAATATTTTAATAGTTGGAGGTGGAGATGGTGCAGTAGCAGAGGAAGTTCTAAAATATAAATTCATTAAAAATATTGACTTAGTAGATATAGATAAAGATGTTGTAGACCTCAGTAAAAAGTATTTTAAAAAAATTAATAATAATTCATTAAATAATAAAAAGATAAAATTTTTCTATGAAGATGCTGTAGAATTTATTAAGAATACTTCAAATATCTATGATGTTATTATTGCAGATAGACCTGACCCCGTAGGTGCAGGAAAAAGTCTATACAAACTAAATTTTTATAAGAATATTAGAAAAATTATGTCTATAGACAGTTTAGTTATTTTCCAAAGTGGAGTACCTTTTTTACAGAAACAAGAGTTAAAGGGAGTAATGAAAGATGTAAAAAGGTTTTTTAAATATTCAGGTTGTATTCTTACAGTAGTTCCATCATATATTGGGGGATATATGACTCTTGTATGGGCATCTAATAATATTAATTTATTAAAAGAGAAAAAACATCTAGCTCAATATAAAATTAGCACCCAATATTATAATAAAGAGGTTTTAACAGCATCATTTGCTTTACCAAACTTTATAAAAAGTATATGTGAAAATTAATTTAAAAAAATCTGCTTAATTTTTTTTATACCATTAAAATCAGACTCATAAGATATCGTATATGCTCCGGCAGGAAATATTCTTATTCTATCGCCGATTTTAATGTTATCTGGAAAAACATATAAATTTTTCTTATACAGTACATCATGACTATCACAAGAGGGTCCAGCAATTATATATTTTCTTTTTTTTCCTTTTTTATTTTTTACGGTTTCAATATTATATTTTATAGCCTCTCCCTCTGTCTCAGCAAGACCACTATACCTTCCTACGTCAAGATATATCCATTTTTGATTAATACTATTATGGTTCTTAATTAGTATGATTTCACATTCTAAAATACCTGCACTGGCAACAAGAAACCTTCCAGGCTCAGCGATAATTTTTTCTGGTGTTGCTTCAGCAAAATACCTTTTTATTAAAATATTTATATTATTTGCATACTCTGTAAAATTAAATTTACTATTTTTATATAAGGCAGGTACTCCTCCACCTATATTTAAAAAATTAAGCTTTTGATTTTTTTTGTAAAAATTCTTGTAGACTTTAGATGAAATACTTAAAGCTTTTTCCCATGTTTTATTTGATAACTGTTGAGATCCTACATGAAAAGACAATCCCACCGGGTTAAGGTTTAACTCTTTAGCCTTAATCAATAACTTTTCAGCTAGTTTAGGTGTGCATCCAAATTTTTTTGATAATGGCCACTCTGCTCCACCATTAGGAACTTGAATTCTACAATATACTTTTGAAGTGGGAGCGTATATAGCAATCTTTTCTAGTTCTTCTTCACAGTCAAATGCATATAGGTTCACTCCTAACCTATAGGCTTTTTTAATATCATCAGATTTTTTTATAGTATTTCCAAAAGAAATTTTATGTGATGCAACTTTTAGTTGATTACAACTCTGGATTTCTTTAATACTTGCGCAATCAAAGTGACTACCTAACCTATTTAATAAAGACAAAATCTTTTTGTTTGGATTAGCTTTTACAGCATAGTAAGGTATAATCTCACTAAAGTTTTTATTAAACTTTATAAAATTTTTTTCTACTTCCTCTAAGTCAAAAACTAATTTCGGAGAGGCTTTATAATTATTATTTAGCCAATTTATACATTTTTTCGTCAATTGCAGTAATTCCCCTCTTAATAATATTAATGTTTTTTCTCTTAGGATTTAAAAATTTTACAAGATATTTTGCAGCCATTTCTGGCATAGTATCTCCACACATAAAAATATCAAATGCAATATATTCTCTTTCTGGCCAGGTATGAACACTTATATGTGACTCAGCTAAGACAGCAACACCTGATATACCTTGTTCTTTACCAAACCTATGCAAATGTATATGAAGCATTTTTGCGTTTGCAATATTTATAGCTTTTTTTATTATTTTTTTAAGAGTGCTAACCTTATTATCAAATGTAGTATTCCAGAGATCTATTACAATATGTTTTCCTGCATAAGCAGAGTTATCTTCTATAATAAAATGGTCTTCAGAAATTATTTTTTTTACATTCTTCTTTTTTTTATTCTGAATTAAAAACTCCATTAGACAACTCCTTATAAAATGGTAGGGCTGGAGAGACTCGAACTCTCAAGGATTGCTCCGGGGGATTTTGAATCCCCTGCGTCTACCAGTTCCGCCACAGCCCCATATATATAAATGATAATTTTTAATCTTTTTTTTATTTTATTCAATATATTTTTTTTTATATAAATACATTTGTCTTTTTAACCCTTGACGAAGTGTCAATTTTTTCATTTTAAGATGTTGAATGTCATGTGGAATAGAATATTCAAATATTTCTGATATCATATCTCCCTGTAAAGCTGATTTTTTAATTGCCTTATCTATAAAGTACAGCCAGCTTTTCGTATCCTTTATTTTTGAGGTATTTTTGATAATTTCACCATGTCCTGGTATTATAAATTTCCAGGGTTTATCTAGTTTTTTTTCTATTGCCTCTATCCATAGTGGAATATCAGCATCAGAAAAAGCTGCTGCTCTACCTGTAAAGATAAGGTCTCCAGTTAAATAGGTATTCGTTTTATAATCATAAGATACAATATCACCTAAAGTATGAGCTCTTCCTAGGTTTTTAATTAATATTTTTCTATTTCCAAGATCTACTTCAGTATTATTTACTATAAATGTTATTTTTTCCTTATTAATACTATCAAAATTAATATTATCTCTATCAAACCCTAAATTATTTATTAATAATTTATTTATCGCTGGACCTTCTTTTTTAAAATAATTAAATTCATTTTTATCCATAAAAATAATTGATTTTTCCTCAATATAAGCTTCAATACCAAAAGCATGATCAAAATGCCTATGAGAAATAACTACATATTTAATTGGTTTTTTA